>JAFGFE010000020.1 GCA_016931225.1 Candidatus Zymogenaceae bacterium | reverse complement strand
TCAAGGGCTGTTTCTCCGGGGCGGCGCCGTTGCCCCTGGATGTCATCCGGGAGTTCGAGGAGGCCACCGGGTCCCAGATCTGCGAGGCGTACGGTCTTTCGGAGACGTCGCCCGGCGCCACCGTCAACCCCTTCGGCGGCAAGACCAAGGTGGGGAGCATCGGTCTTCCCCTCCCGGACACCGATGTTCGCATCGTCGATCTTGAAACCGGGGAAAAGGAGATGCCGGTAGGTGAGAGCGGCGAGGTCATCGTCAAGGGCCCCCAGGTGACGAGTGGGTACTACAAGCGAGAGGAAGAGTCGAAACAGTCCGTTCGCGACGGTTGGCTCTACACCGGCGATATCGGGATGATGGACGAGGAGGGATACTTCTATATCGTCGATCGGAAGAAAGACATGATCATCGCCGGCGGCTACAATATCTACCCGAGGGACATCGACGAGGTGTTGTTTGAACATCCGAAGGTGGTCGAGGCTTGCGCCATCGGTGTGCCCCACGAGTATCGCGGTGAGACGGTGAAGGCGTTTGTCGTGCTCAAGGAGGGTGAGACCGCCACCGAACAAGAGATGATCGAGTACTGCAAGGAGAAGCTTGCGGCCTACAAGGTTCCGAAGGTCATCGAGTTCATCGACGATCTTCCCAAGAGCGCGGTGGGGAAGATACTCAGAAAAGAGCTTCGGGCCAAGGAAATGGAAAAGATGAAGAAGTAGGTTCACCGTGCCGTCATATTCACTCGGCCCCGGATACATCTCCCGGGGCCGTTTTCATTTGAGGGCCGGCGGTTCCTCCAAGAAAAAGGGCTTTTCTTTTTGAAGGTGATGGATTACAATATTGGGCGGTATGCGGTCACAATCGTTGCGGTCGGGCTGTGTGCGGCGGCGCTTGTGCTCGCAGCGACGGTCATCCTTTCGCCGCGTGTATCCGGATGTCCCCGGCACGCCGTCGCGGGTGAGTTGACATGGCGGGCCGTCCCCGTTTCGGCAGGCACCACGGCCGGTGTGGAGCGGGTGCTTGTTCAGATCGGAGACCCCGTGAGGACGGGGGATCTGCTGATTCGACTTGACGCGGAAAGCACAGGAACCGCCCTGGATAACGCCAGGGGGCGGCTGGAGGCGGCAAAGGCGGAACTGGATGCCGCGGAGATGTCGCTTGAGTCCGCGATCGATCAGCTCGAATACGCCAGAGGGAGACATATCTGGACCCGCTCCATGTACGAGCGGGGGGCCGTCGCCCGGATGGAGCTTGTCCGGACAGAGGGCGAGCGGGAGTTTGCCGAGCGCCTGGAAGAGCGGGCCCGGGTCGAATCCGAGGCGGCGAAGAGAGAATACGACGAAGCCCGTGACACCCTGGCCCTGATGGAGGGCCGCTTCGACGCGGCAATTGTCACCGCTCCCGCCGATGGGTTTGTTTCATCCCTGTATGCCTGGGAGGGCGGCTCGTTCCTTCGGGGCGAGGAGATGATGACCATCGTCGTCGCCGGGGAAATATACGTTCGGGTGTCCGATATGCCGGATGCACACGTCGAGTTGGGAATGGACGTGTGGATCGTGGCGCTGACCCCGCTTCCCCAGGTTTTTACCGGGTACGCGGCGGCATATGACGCGGAGGGGAGGGTCCTTTTTCGCCTCAGGCTGGACGGGAAGGAAAGCTACCGGGGGCTCTTCGTGATGGGGGAGCGCATACTGATCGCGTATTAGTGTCTCTGAAGAGGAGGTATGGATGGAGCTGCTTGCATTGGGCGCCGGGGTGTTGTTCCTGCTTGTATTGGGGGTGGTGGTGGTCGCCACGATGGTGTCCGCCTTTTTCATCTGGATCGGGGCGAAGATCTCCGGGGTAGAGAACGCGACGTTTATGAAGTCCTTCTGGGCCGCCCTGGTCTCCAGCGTTCTCATCTGGGTGCTGGCGGCGGTGATAAACGCCCCGGGATGGATTATCGGCCTGCTCGTTTCTCTGGTGGTGATAAAGGCGATATTTAAAACGACCTGGGGGAAGGCGCTATTAACCTGGATTTTCCACGGCGTCGTCCAGTTCGTCCTGCTGATTATTGTTGTTTTGATACTGGTCGGCATGGGTGTCGCCGTGGGGGCGTTGTTGTTGATATAGGGGAGCATGGGACCGTTCGGGTGGGGAGTCCCTGGGTGGGCCCGTGAAGGTTCATGGCTGTGTCATCCCGCATGCGGGCGAAAAAAGTCTGTGATGCCCGTCCGGGGCGGCCGTGATAGGATGTCTCCTATAAGACCTCTTAAAGACGTTATATGCCATGTATGTCATTCCGTACCTGATCTTTTTTTCGATGAGCTTTCTGCTCGCGGCCCTGGTGACCTGGTTTTCCGTCTGGCTCAGCGCCCGGATGGTCGGCTCGTTCGACGTCGGCATCGGCAGGTCTCTGTTGACCTCGCTGTTTTCCAGCATCATCATCTGGTCGTTGGCGTATCTGATGATGCTGCCGAAGCTCGTGGGTCTGGACTTCACCGAGTCGCTCTATGCCGAGGCCCTTGGGGCCACATGGGATATGGCCCCTGCGGTGGGGTGGGCCGCGGGCGCCGTGATTATGCTGATCGTGGTGAAGCTCATCGCCGATCAGCCCTTTTTGAAAACCCTGGCCATGTGGCTCGGGGGGCTCATCACCCAATTCATCGTACTGGTGTTGGTGGAGCTGACCCTGACGTACGATATGATGGAGACGGTTATTTCATAGCAAGGCATCACCGAACCGAAGGGACCTCTTCCATGACGATACGGGACATCAGGTATGATACAGCCGATTGACGCCGTCGGGCGTGAGATCGCCGAAGGGATCCGGGGCGTCTTCTTTGACATAGACGATACCTTCACGCTCAATGGAAGGATACCCGCGGCGTCTTTCCGTGCGCTGTGGGATTTGTGGAATGCGGAGATTACAACCGTCCCCATCACCGGGAGACCCGCCGGATGGTGCGACCATATCTCCCGGATGTGGCCCGTCTCCGGCGTCGTGGGGGAAAACGGCGCCTTCTATTTTCGGTACGATCAGGGGAAGAAGCGTCTTGAGCGGCGGTTTTTCATCGAGCCGGAAGAGGCGATTCAAAACCGGCGGCGGCTTCGGGATATCGGAGACGAGATTCTCAAGCGGGTGCCGGGGAGCGCCCTCGCGTCTGACCAGGAGTATCGCCTGTTTGACGTGGCGATTGATTTCACCGAGGACGTGCCGCCGCTCTCCCGGGAGAGCATCCAGGCGATCTGCGATATCTTCGCGGAATACGGCGTGACCTACAAGGTCAGCTCCATCCACGTCAACGGCTGGTTCGGCGACTACGATAAGCTGACCATGACCAAGCTGTTCGCCCGGGAGGTATTGAGCGTCGATCTTGAATCGATGCGGGATCGGTACCTGTTTGTGGGAGACTCCCCCAACGATGAGCCAATGTTTTCCTTTTTTCCTCACAGCGTCGGGGTCGCCAACGTGAAGGATTTCCTCGATCAGATGTACCATCCCCCCGCATACATCACCGAACACCCCGGGGGCGAGGGGTTCAGCGAGCTCATCGGGCTCTTCTTGGCACGACGGGGGAAATGACGGACACGAACAACTTCACCGATGGAACGATATATCATCTTGGAAAGGAGTGTGACATGTGGATTGAGAAATTTTCAAAAAACTCCTACCGCTCGATCCTGAAATGGGGTGAGGCGGACAAGTATCATCATCCCAGCGATCACCTGCTGGAGTTTATCAAAGAGACATTCAACTATACCGATCGGGACATCCAGGAAAAACAGATGCCGGGACTGGGCGAGGTAAAGGACCTTGCGAAGTCGAAGTTGACCGATAAGGACCTGAAAGCGATAACGGACATCGTCGGAAAGGAGAACCTCGATACCGGCGATTACGATCGGGCGAAGCACGCATTCAGCTATACCTACCTGGATGTGCTGACCGCGCGCATGGAGAAGGTGCCCCATCCTCCGGACGCGGTGGTATATCCCAGAAGCGAAGAGGACGTCGTGGCCCTGGTGGAATACTGCAACGGGAAGAAGATCCCGATCACCGCGGTGGGCGGTCGCTCGTCGGTGACGTTCGGCATATCGCCCAAAAAGGGCGGCGTCAGCCTGGATATGACCCGTCACCTGAACCGGGTTTTGGAGGTGAACGAGAAGAATTTCACCTGTCGGGTGCAGCCCGGCATGTACGGGCCCGCCTACGAGGAGCATCTGAACAACTATCGGAGCGAGCGGATTAAAAACGGCTTTACCTGCGGCCATTTTCCCCAGTCGTTCGAATTTTCCTGCGTCGGCGGATGGGTGGTCACCCGGGGCGCCGGCGGACAGTCCACCGGCTACGGAAAGATCGAGGACATGACCATCTCCATGCGGGTGGTGACGCCGAAGGGGGTTCTCGTGACGAAGCCCTATCCCGCCGCCGCCATCGGCCCGGACATCGACCAGATCATCCTGGGGAGCGAGGGGGCGTTTGGGATCGTCACCGAGGTGACGTTGAAAATCCGGGAGTACAATCCCGACGACCGTCACATGTTCTCCTGGTTTTTCAAGGACTGGGAGGAGGGGCTGGCTGCCATGCAGGAGATCATGCAGGGGGGATTCGGCTATCCCTCGATGCTTCGGATATCCGATCCCGAGGAGACCGACATTGCCCTGAAGCTCCAGGGGATGGAGAACACCATCGTGGACAGCATACTCAAATTTCTGGGCTACAAGCCAGAACGACGGGTGCTTCTGCTGGGCGCCTCCGAGGGAGACCCGGATCACGGGAAGCTCATCAAAAAAAAGGTGAGGAAGATCGCGAGACGACACGGCGGTTTCGGTGTGGGGCCGATGGGAGTGAAGGGATACTGGAAGCGGCGGTATTCCGATCCCTACATGAAGGACGATCTGATGGATATCGGCATCATCTCCGACACCCTGGAGACGAGTTGTACCTGGGAGAATATCCATCATGTCTGGAAGGAGGTCAGGGACGTCATCAAGGCGCGGCCCAAGACCATCTGCATGGTTCACGCGTCCCATGCCTACGAAAACGGCGCCAACCTCTATTTCATTTTCCTGTCGCCCATCGAGCGGGGCAGGGAATCGGAGGACTATACGGCGTTTCAGCACTCCATCATCGACGCCATCGTGAAGAGCGGCGGGAGCCTCTCGCACCATCACGGCATCGGAAAGATGTTCGCCCCCTGGTATGAAGAGCACGTGGGGCCGGTGGCCTTCGGCATCATCAGGGCCGTCAAGGACCACCTCGACCCGAACGGCATCATGAATCCGGGAGGAACGCTGGGGCTGGATTTCGAGGGGAAAAAGAGGAAACCATAACAAGGATACAAACGGGGCGGACGCGCCCGAAAGAGAGGGAAGACAGCGGCCCGGGGAAACCGGCGCCGCTGTTTTTTTATAAATGATTGAGAGGACATCGCAAGTACGAAGATATTGATATCAATCCTGTAACTCGTGATGCCTCGAAGTATATTCACTGCGATGATTTTGTTATCAGTCGGACTTATACATCCTGTCGATGAGGCCGGCGTAACGGCGCATGATGACGTTTCGCTTGATCTTGAGGGAAGGGGTGACCTCGCCCCTCTCTTCGGTGAACGGCTCCCACAGGAGCGTGAATTTTCGTACCTTCTCGAAGCGGGGAAGCAGCGCCTGGGCCTCCTCTATGCGGGAGGTGTAATAGTCCCTGACGCTCGTGTTTTCCACAAGCTCCCCCACCCGGGAGAACGAAATCCCGCGGCTTTTGGCCCAGTCGACCAAGCGCGACATCTCGGGGACGATCAGGGCGCTGAGATATCTGTGGTTTTCTCCCACCACCACCGCCTGGTGAATGAAGGGATCCAAAACAAGGGTGTTTTCTATCCGCTGGGGCGCCACGCATTTTCCCCCCCGGGTGACGATGATATCCTTCTTGCGGTCGGTGATGAGGAGATAGCCGTCATGGGTGAGGCTCCCGATGTCGCCCGTGTGAAACCAGCCGTCATCGGCAAACACCGCACGGGTGGCGTCCTCATCGCGATAATATCCTTGGGAGACCTGGGGGCCGCGAACGATGATCTCGCCCTCGTCGTCGATGGTGATTTCCGTGTTCTCAAGGGCCGTGCCGACGGTCCCGTAGCGAAAGCTCTGTGGCCTGTTGACGGTCAATACCGGGCCGGTTTCCGTCAGGCCGTATCCCTCCATCACCGGCAGACCCGCCGCGTAAAAGAACATCCCCAGCTCCCGTTTTAGCGGTGCGCCGCCGCAGGCGATATATCGTATCGACCCGCCGAATCGATCGCGGAAGCGGGAAAAAACGAAAAAGTCCAGAAGTGAATTTTTGAGCCGCAAGAGTAACGGCACCTTCTCGCCGCGCATGCGGTGCTCCACCTCCCGAAGGCCGAGCCTCCCGGCCAGGGAAAAGAGCTTTTTGGTGTGTGTCGGCCCCTGTTCCAGGCGGGACGATACCTGGGAGTAGATGGTTTCCAGGATGCGGGGCACCACAACCAGTATGCTGGGTCGGAATCCCTGCAGGGCGACATCCAGGGCCTCGATGCCCGGGGGAAAGGCGATCGACGCACCGGTAGAGATGGGAAGATAACAGCCCACCGTCCTCTCGAAGGAATGGGACAGCGGCAGTATCGAGAGGAACCGATCCCGCTCGTTGATGTCGAAGGCGTCTTTCAGGGCCGCAACATTCGAAAGCACGTTTCGATGAGAGATGATAACCCCCTTGGGCATCCCGCTGGTGCCGGAGGTGTAGATGAGGGTGGCGGGCTCGTCCGGGGATGTGCGTGTAGGGGTGACCGTATCTTTTCCGGTCGACAGCATTTCACGGCCCAGGTCGAGAAGTTCGTCCCAGGAGACCTGCCGCCGCAGATCCTGTGTCTCTTCCGGGAACGTGCCCAGGTGAAGAACGGTGGATACATCGGGAGTGTACTTCGCGATATCCCGGGCGACGTCGGAGGTATTCCTGCTTCCCACGATGATGACCTTTGCGCCGGAGTTGTTTACGATATGGGTCGCCTGTTCCCGGTCGATGGTGGTGTAGATCGGCACGGAGATGATTCCGGCCGTCTGCATGGCGATATCGACGAGCACCCATCGTGGGGAGTTGGGGGCGAACAGGGCGACGCGGTCCCCGGATGTGATGCCGACGCCCCGAAACCCTGCGGAGATGTGCCCGATAATTTCCCGTGCCTCCCGGTAGAGTATCGTCTCCGCCGCATCGCCGGACTCGTCCAGGCGAAGAAGAAACGGGCGATCCCCGTGTCGCTCAGCGGACCGAATGAAGAGCGAACCCAAATTGATATCCGGGGCTGAGTCCTTTTCGTCCGTATCGTCCTGATCCATGGTGCCTCCCATTCTGAGGGTTGTATTCTCTTCGTGTCCGTCCGCCTACCGGTCCGGCATCCGCCTGTGTGTATCGTCCTGTACGGCCGAGCCGTTGTCTCCCAGGGGGAGTTTCATCTGCCGATGCGGCACAAACCGATCCGACCGACGGTCGGGCGACGCAGAACAGTTGTCTCCGGGAAGATCGGGATTCTTGCAGGCGCATACCGTAAGAGTGATGCCGCGCCTGGCGGCGCTTTCTCCGGCCCGGTCATATATCCTCTCCCGAACGGTTCCGGCCACAAGCTTGCTCATCGTGGACGATCCGACCATGCGCCAGTCCGATCCCGTAAACAGTGCCTCGATCAGCCGGCCGGATACCGGGGGCAGCTTCTCCATCAGTTGTTCGTGAATGGCGGGTCTGAGGTGAAGGGCGCTGATGGACGCCCGGATAATCCCCCGGGCCGACAGCTCGCCGAAGAGGAGGTCGAAATCCCTTTGTGAATCCGTGACGAAGGGGATAATCGGATCGATGCGCACATCGGTCCGAATGCCCGCATCCATGAGCCGCTCGATGTTCACAAGGCGTTGGGTCGGTGTGGCCGCGTGGGGCTCGAAGGTACGTTGGTAGTCTTCCGATACGGACACCATGCCGATCCGGGCGTCGACAAGGGACGCCAGATGGGGAGCGTTTTGTATCAGGTCGAAAAACCGATTCGGGATAACGCCCTTTGTGAGAAACGAGACGGCGATGTGTCGTTTCAGGAGAATTTCCATCAGCCGAACGGACGTGTCGAGTATATCCGGGTGGGGCTGGAAGGAATCGGACGCCGTATTGAAGAGGACATATGAAACCGGATGTCTCTTTCGATCAAGCTCCCCGGGAAGGCGTGCGACCAGGTTCGAAAAAAGAATCACCGTATCCGGATTCGACAATCCCGGGTATCCCCGTGCGTAGCAATAGACACAGCGGTGCATGCACCCCTGAGTGACATTGATCGTGGGAATGCCCGAGAGGCATCCGAAAGTGCCCTTCCTGAGAACGGCGGTTTTCTTTTCTCTGGTTGCAAGGATTGTTTGCACCACTGTGTTAAGGCCTCCGGGCGAGGCGGGTTTCACATTCGGGACTCTGTGGAGGAAGGTGGTTGGAGTGACGCTCTTTTTGGGAATACGGCGCCTGCCCCGGCGGATGATTCAGCGTGATGTGCCCCTGAGGGTTTTCACTTCCTTTTCCAGCGCCTCGATTTTCTCCATCATTTCGGCTTTTTCCCTGTTGTAATACAGCAGGTTGCCGTAGTCTTCCCGACAGGTCTCAAGCTCCTGTTGAAGTTTCTCGACTTGGCGTTCAAGTTCGATAATCCGCTCCACCAGCTCTCGGTTTTCGTGCTCTTTGAGCCGGGATTCATACAGTTCCTCGGGACTTGGAGTGCATCCGATCAGAAACAATATCAGCGTCAGACAGAAAAAAATCGAAAAAAACAGTCCTCTTCGGCGCGAGTTTCCGGGTGCGATCATTCGTTTCCTCCACCTTTTTTCATCACACAGATAAGAGTACCGTTTCTCATGTTTTTAGTCAATAATTTTTCTTGAAATGGGAATATATATGAAGCGTTGAAAAAAAGAAAGGCATACATGGTCTGTATATCCGTTTTATTGTCCCGCAAACGTGCTATTGTATAAACGAATACCTGTGTGGTACACTATACGTACGAATAATTGATGGTAGATACGGATGATGTGTGAAGTGTGTAAACGGACAAGCCGGGTATTTAAACAAATCACACAAGTGAATGGAGAAAAGATCGAATGGGACAAAAACCGCAACGCATTCTGATCGCCGAAGATCACACGCTACTCAGAAGGGCGCTGACGGTACTGCTGGAGAATCATGATCGATACGTCGTCGCCGGCGAGGCGTCGGACGGCTTTGAAGCGGTCAAGATGGCATGTTCTCTTGTCCCCGATGTGGTGTTGATGGACCTTTCGATGCCGAAGATGAACGGTACCGAGGCGATCATCGAGATAAAAAAACAGTGCGCAAACACCAGGATTCTGGTGCTCACCGCCCATGACAACGAAGAGATGATTTTTGAAACCCTGAGGGCCGGCGTGAGCGGATACATCCTCAAGGACGATACCGAGACCGAATTGATGAACGCCATAGACGCCGTTGCCGCCGGAAAGACCTACCTGAGCCCGGGGATTTCAAGCAGGGTCGTTAACGGATACCTGACGGGAAAGGGGGCGGATCGGGCTTCGACGCCCCTTGTGGACCTATCCGCCCGGGAGCGTGAGGTCCTCAAGCTGATCGCCGAGGGATACAAAAATAAAGAGATCGCGGATCTCCTCTACGTCAGCGAGACGACGGTCAGAAAACATCGCGCCAACATCATGGAAAAGCTGGACCTTCACAACGCATCTGCGCTGACCGCCTTCGCTATAGAACACGGTCTTCTTGAATGACGGATGATGGCTGTGCCGGAGGACGACGATGTTTGGCCGTCGCACGCGGCCCCGTATGCGATCACGCCCCGTGAGGATGTTCGTCTCCGCTTATTTACGCCTCACCTTTCTCATGGAGGCGACCGGAACATAGGACCACCCGGACCCCGTGATCAGTTCGATGAGCGGGTCTTTGATATCTTTCACGTTGAACCGATATTCGTAGACCTTTCCAAAGGAGAGCGGGTGGGGGGCCTTGAACGCGAAGCCGGTACCGAACTCCTTGGCGACGATGGTGCGTCCCTGGAATCCCGACGCCGAAAAGCTGACGGTGGGGACTCCCGCCTTCCATGTCACCTCGCCCATGCGCTCCAGCGCCCGGACCTCTGAAACCGCCTCATCGAGAAGCAGATATATGCTGTAGGTTTTGGTGAGATTCGCCTTGGCGAAGATTTCGTACCACTGGGCGTCTACGATCTTCAGATCCACCTTCAGATCGGATTTTTCCGACCGCTCTATGCGATAGGGCACATCATCGTGATTCGTCGCCAGGATTTTCGAGGCCAGCTCATCCGGACTTACAGGCGCAACTCCCGGCCCCGGGCGCTTGATGCCTTTGAGCGTATCCATCAGTCCCATAACATCCTCCTGTGACACAAGATGTTTGGAATGTTCACTGAAACGGCCCGGGGATCGGTGCGCCGTGGGTGTGAATCTATGCGGTGAGTGGAAGATGCCCGTTTGTCAGGGATCATTCCTTATTCCCCGATGACCGTCACTCTTTTTTAGTATACGATACCCCACCCCGGGCGTCAAAGGGATTGAGGCGGGATGTCATTTCGAGCCGTGCGGGAACGCTTCATGGCCGATACGGGATAGACCGGGTATGAAATGAGCACCGCCGCCAGGTAGACGGCGGTGAGGATGTAAATGATCGTCAGGGAAACGCCGATATCCTCAATGTAGATCAGTTTTCTGAGCCACGTGATGATAAAGCTTCCCTCATAGGAGAAGGCGGCGTCGGTGGACCGCCGCAGGGCCTCTTCGAGGAGCGTCAAGGGACAGAGGGTGCGGGTCGCCTGCATGGCGATGGTGAATATCATCGCCGCCGTGTGGAACAGCCTCAACCGTATCATGGTGTACAGCAGACTTACGGGAAAGCCGAGGATGATGAAGAGTATCCAGCCGAAATGGACCACCAGGACGGCGTCCGAAAGGATATTTTCCATGATTCGCCCTCACAGTGATGTGAAAAAGCGATACGAGCGCTACACCCGCTCGTAGGGGTTGAAGAGCTTCAGGTGCTCGTCGATGGCGAACTTGTCGGTCATCCCGGCGATGTAGTCGGATATGACCCGCTTGCTGTTCGTCTTGACGAATGCTTCATAGACCTGGGGCGGGAGCTGTTCGGGGATGTCGAGGTACGTGTTGAAGATGTCTTTTATGATGCGTTCGGCCTTGCCGGACATGCGCACAACTCTGTGCTGGCGATAGAGGTGCTTCATCAGGTGGTCTTTCAGCTCCTGGTTCATCCGGTGCATCTTTTGGCTGAAGACGGCCAGGCGCCGGGTGTTGGTGCGAATGGCGTCGACGGATTCAATCCTGTCTTCCGTTATACGCTGACGCGTTTCCTGAATCACGTCTCGTACCTGGCGGCCGATGAGGCGTGAAACGGTCATCAGCCGATGCACTTTCTCGGAAACGTCCGGATGTGATGTGACGGTCAGGCTGTAGATGTCCTCCCAGAGGGGGACATTCAGCAGGTCATCGATGGAGAGCATGCCGGAGGTGATGCCGTCGTCGATGTCGTGGCTGTTATAGGCGATTTCATCGGCGATGTCGACGATCTGGCCCTCCAGGGACGGAAACGGGTGTGTTGAAAACTCCGAGACGCCGGTATCGTCGTAATCGGTGGTGTGCTTGGCGATGCCCTCCCGGACTTCAAAGGTCAGGTTCAGACCCGGAAAGTTCGGGTATTTTACCTCCAGTTCGTCGACGATGCGCAGGCTGTGGATGTTGTGATTGAAGCCGCCGTCTTGAGCGAGGAGCTCGTTGAGGGTTTTTTCTCCGCTGTGGCCGAAGGGGGGATGGCCCATGTCGTGGGCCAGGGCCACCGCCTCGGTCAGGTCCTCGTTTACCCCCAACGCCCGGGCGATGGAGCGGGCGATCTGGGACACCTCAATGGTATGGGTCAGGCGGGTGCGGAAGTAATCCCCCTCGTGATAGACGAAGACCTGGGTTTTGTACTCCAGACGCCGGAACGCGCCGGTGTGTATGATGCGGTCCCGATCCCGCTGAAAAGGGGTGCGGATGTCGTCCTCGTCCTCCGGGTGGCGGCGCCCCCGGGTGTGTGCGGCGAAGGAGGCGTAGGGCGCCAGATGCTCGAGCTCCCAGGCCTCGGTCTGTTCCCTGATGTTCATCGGTTCTCTCACCTTGTGATTCGAGGCGCTGAAATCGGATCGGGTCCGATGGATCAGGACTTGATGTCGAGCTTTTCGACCGTGGCGCCGCCCACCGGCCTGACGGAGAACACCTCGGGGGGATCGGGCAGATCCGCCTCTTTTCCTTCCTCAGGTTCCCGGCTGTCCGGCTCCTCCGGGGCGAAGGCGGCGGTTATTTTGTCGGCGAATGTCTGTTCGCTTCCTTTTTTCACCAGCGCCACCACGCACCCGCCGAAGCCGGCCCCGGTCATTCGGGCGCCCAGCACCCCGCCGGTCTCCTTTGCAATCTCCACCACCCGGTCGAGCTCGTCGCAGCTGACTTGATAGTCGTTTTTCAGGCTTTCGTGTGATTCATTCATCAACTTACCGAAGCCTTCGGCGTCGTTCTTTTCCAGCATCGCCACGGCCTTTTTCACCCGTTCGTTTTCACTGATGACGTGGCGGGCCCGCTTGATGATGACGTCATCCACATTACCCGCGATCCCGTCCAGGTCCGAAATCTCCGCGTCCCGAAGGGCCGTGACCCCCTTTTTATTCTTCGCGACGGCCTTTACCGCCGCCTCGCACTGTTCCCGCCGTTCGTTGTAGGCGGAATTGTCCAGCTTTCGCTTCACCTTCGTATCCACCACCATGAATCCGGCGTCACTGAAGGCCACCGGCACCTGGCGGTGGCTCTGGTCCCGGCAGTCGATGAACAGGGCGTGGTCCTCGGTGCAGAGCAGCGTCGCCATCTGATCCATGATGCCGCAGTTGACGCCCACGAAGTTCTGCTCGGCCCTGCGGGCGATTTTTGCGAGCTCGAGCCGGTCGATATCGTGTTCAAAGAGGGACGAGATCAGAAGACCGCTCGCCACCTCCAGGGCCGCCGAGGACGACAGACCCGATCCGATGGGGACATCGCTCCGAAACAACACCCAGAAGCCGTTGAGGTCGTACGAGTCTTTTTTCATCTCGTCCACGACGCCCATCAGGTAGTCCACCCACAGGTCTCTCTTTTTCAATTCTTCCCGGATGTGAAACTCCTCCATCTCGTCGAATCCGACGGACTTCGCCTTCACCAGGTCTCCGTACATGGGTCGGGCGGTGGCGTAGATCCGTCGGTCAATGGCGATGGGGAGAACAAAGCCGTCGTTGTAGTCGGTGTGTTCCCCGATCAGGTTGACCCGACCCGGGGCGGTCACAAAATAATGGGGTATCTCGGCGAAGTAGCTGCCGTACGCACTGATCATCAGATACTGGTTGTTGTCCATGGGACGCCTTTCCTGTATGCGAATGTCATAATCAAATAGTAAAAATGTTCTATTAAGTCCTGGGCGGACATACCATCGTTTTATAGTAGAAATCGGGACAAATGTAAAGGGGAAAAAGCGATGAAGGAGTACGGATGAAAGGAACGACGCGCTTACAATGTTTTTTATCTCCATGTACGATTTTTCTTGACAGCATCATAAACTGTGGTATTGTTATCTTAACATTGTTAAGTTATCATTGTTGTATTACATATGTGAATCGTTGAGGTTCAGGAAACGGGAGAATTGCACCGACAGGCGGAGGCGAATCCCGGAAGGAAAACGCACAAGAGACAACAGAGAAGAGAAACGACGATGACCAGACCTGAAAACCCGCAGTTGAGACAATCCATCCTCGATATCGCATCAAAGCTGGTGGCGAAGGAGGGGTTTCATGCCGCCACCATGAGAAAGATCGCGGATAAAGCCGGCGTCAGCGCCACTACCATCTACTATTACTTCGGCGACCGGACGAAGCTCTTCGAGGCCATCAAGTTCGACATCATCGACCGGCTTGTCGCGTACCTCGACGAGCGTGTCGACGGTACCGCCCCACATTTGGAACAACTCATATGTCTTTTGAGGTCGTTCATCGACTGGTACAGAGAGAACACGAACCTGGCGGAGTTACTGTTCGAGAAGCTCCCCGCCAACCTGGAGGTCACGGAATCGGAGTTGGGGCGGTACTACCGGGCCCAGAATTTCTCCGTGGAGATCATGAGGCGTGCGAAGGAGGCGGGCGTCGTCACAAGCCCGGATGTGGCCCTGGACGCGGCCGTGGCCTTGGGGGCGATATACGGCATCGCGAAGCTCATCTGCGAAAACCGCCTCCCGGTAGAATACTGGGGTGATCCGGAGCCGGTCATTGAGAGAACGATCGAGATGGTGTGTCTGTTTGTAACGAATGCCCATATTATCGAGATAATGGGAGGAGATACAGAATGAAGATACTGGTGCTCAACGGCGGTCCCAGAAAAAAGGGGACCACAAGGACAATACTGAAAGAACTTGTCTACGTTCTTGAGGGAAAGCACGAGGTCAAGTGGGTCGACGTGTACGATCTTGAGATGAAGCCGTGCATGGGCTGCCTGAAGTGCCGGCCCGACGGCGCGTGCGTTCTGCCGGAAGACGGCGCCCACGTCGTGGGCGGGATGATCGACGGCGCGGACGCCCTGGTGGTGGGCACCCCCACCTACTGGGGAAATATGACCGGGCCCTTGAAAATACTGTTCGACCGGAGCGTTCCCCGGATTGAATATATCGGCGGCGGGCTCCCCAGGCCGAACCACAAGGGGAAGCCGGGCATCATCGTAACGTCCTCCGCCACACCCTGGCCGTTTAACCTGATCAAATCCCAGAGCGGCGGCGCCGTTCGGTCGGTGAAAATTGTATTGAAGAGCGGGGGATATAGGATCAGGGGAATTATCAACGTCCCGAACATGAAAAGGAGACCCGAGATTCCAAAGAAGTACCTGAAGCAGGCGCGGAAACTCGGGGAGCGGCTGTAGGTTTCAATAATATGTGTCCTGAAATAATGCGATTCTTTCGGAGAGGAGAAGAAACATGAAACGAATTTTTGGTGTGTGCGTATTAATCCTTATGGCGACGGCGGTGCTGTGCTGCGCCGGTGATGCGGTAATCGCCACATCGCCCTTTGAAGAGGGGAGGGCGGTGACCATCGAGGTGACGGCGGGAGAGCACTTCATTCACGACATGAAGGTCGGAAAGTTTCTGACGATTCACAATCCCCCCACCACGGCATTCTGGATCGAGGATGGTGACGGGAATTACATCGAGACCCTGTATGTCACCGAGAAGGTGTGGACCGACGGGTGGAAAAAAACGCCGGGTGAGGAGCCTGTCGGCACCGATCTTCGCCGCCCGGGGAGCCTCCCCACGTGGGGCCACCGACGGGGCGTGGTCGCTCCTGACGGGGTGTATCTCCCAACCAAGGACGACCCGATGCCCGACGCCGTGACGTCAGCGTCCCCCAAGGCGTCCTACACCCTCACGACGGTGATTCCCAATGATCTGGAGCGGTTTGTCATTTTCGCCGAGTTCAACAACTCCACCGATTTCAACGACTATTACCGTTCGGACCTGAATCCCGGGGAGCCGGGATACAACGGAAATGAGTTCACCGGGGGCCAGCCGGCGGTGGTCTATGCCGCCGAGGTGGATGTGACCGGAGGTGAGACGTCGTTCGTGATGGAATTGATCGGCCAGTCCAGCCCGGACGGCTCGGACGGAGAGATTGCCGAAGACACATCCCACCTGACCACAGCGACGGACATCGTCGAGAAGGTGACGATTATCGTGGAATGATTCATCACTACATTGTAATACGTGGTGAAAGAACAAGGCCCTCGCTGAATGCGGGGGCCTTTGTATTGAAAGAGTATACGAAAAAATCACACAAAATAGAATACGATCAGATATAGTTTACATATTATTCATACGACAAGGGAAATTCCCATGAATCGATATGTTATTGTACTGTGCGCTCTTCTGCTGTTTGTGAGCCTTTCGGTCGTTTCTCGGGCCCAACTGATTCTCAGAATCAGCCCCGATGGGAACGCCGGCGAATTGACCACGGATTTCTCCACCCTGACAACCGCGACGGATATCCTGGAAGGGATCACCGTTACCATGGAACCATAGCCTCAGGGGTACGAAACATGAAAGGGGCGGCGCAGAAAAAACGTCAAAAAACACATCTTTGTTTACGGATTATTCTTGACAGCGGTCAATCGAGGATGTATATTTACCGGTTGATTAGCTGATTCGGCCGAAGAATTTCAAGCCGACAACCAGGGGTGCCCGAATATGGGCTGAGATTATACCCTTCGAACCTGATCCGGGTCATACCGGCGTAGGAAGGTATGCATATACCCTCACATAGCCCCCTTTACCAAGGGGGCTTTTTTTGCGGGGAGGGGGGAAGGGAGGGGGCGGAGTCAATTCGACGAGGGGACTTCTCCTTATAAAAGAGAATAGCGCATGTGTTCTATTGCTCGCCTCGTTCTGCGAGCGGCCCCTACCAAATAAACGGTCCGTGCGGGCAATCGGGTGGGATTATTCCGTGTCTTTTTCTCCGATGTCATCTTTTGTGATTATCACAGACACATGAAACGATGCTGTGGATGAAACCGGGGATAACCCTGTGGACAGGCTGTGGATCCGGGGTGGATTGAGTGTGGATAAATGGTGAATGATTCATTCTCCGGGTCATTTTCCCCCGCCCTCGGAAAACTCCTTCATTACCTCGATCATCGCCTCGAACGAGTCTTCCGGTGCGGTGCGGTTCTTCCTGATGATGCCGCAGACCTCGCACCGATGCACCACGACGTATTCTCCCCGCCGCTCTTCCAGGGCCACCGGCCTCATCATGCCGCAGCAACTCTCCCGGCGGTCGCCCGGGTTTCTATCCACGTGTCTGCTCCAGAGGCAGTACGGGCAGTGGTTGGTAAAGCCGGTCCCGTGAACCTCCATCCCGCATCGGCCGCAGGTGAAGTCCTCGGTGCGCCGTTGAAACCGCTTTTCTTCCATCAATACATCACAAAAAAACGCGTGTGTAGGACAAGTATACCCGGTCATGGTCTACCTGTAAAGCGGTGAACGGTCCAATATCGTGTCGATTCCTTTTACTTGACACACAGGCCCTCCAATGATAAGCAGAGGGAAGCCGATTTTCTTCATGGCATACGCATCACCCACCGTTTTTTAGAAGGAAGGCGTCTTTGGTTGCCGATCATCGGCGGCATGTCCGGTGGTGCCGTGTATTCTCGATAAATAGATAAATAGACATATACTATTCTATATTTATCAGGGGTATAAACCATGAGTGATCTGAAAATCGATCAGAATCTTCTGCGTGAATTCGAGAGGGGGCTCGATCCCCGTCATCCCGACAAAAGCATCATCCCCGCCACCGTCTTGGGATACGGGGAGATGTCCACGGTGTTCGCCATCGGCGAAGAGGGGCACCAGGACCTGGCATACAAGCGTATGCCGATCTTCCAGAGTCTGGAGGAAGTCGAGGCCTACGAGACCCTCTACGACGAGTACAATGAAATACTCGAAAGTCAGGTGGGGATTTCCGTCCCCCCCTACGATGCGGCGTTCATTACCACGGATTCGGGACGCATGGTGATGTTCGACGTCCAGAAGAAGCTGGATCCCCGATCCATCGGAAACTTCGCCATCCACCATATCAGCGACAAGGAGACCTTTCTGCTGGTGCGATTGGTGCTGCGGGAGCTGGCGAAGATATGGCGATTCAACCGGTCGCACGACGAGCTCGAGGTGGGCATAGACGGCCAGATATCCAACTGGGCCATCAAAAACTATGACCCGGACAATCCCAGAATCACCGAGGATACGGAATTTTTCTATATCGATACCAGCTCGCCCCTATACAGGAAAAAAGGGGTGGAGCAGCTCGATCCGGAGCTGTTTCTCCGGGCGGCGCCCTCGTTTCTCATCTGGCTTGTTCGCTGGCTCTTTTTGGAAGACGTGATGACCCGCTATTACGATTTTCACCTGGTGGCGGTGGATTTGATCGGCAATTTCTACAAGGAGCAGCGACCGGAGTTGATCGGCGGTCTGATCGATGTGGCCAACGACTTCTTCGCCCATGACGTTCCCGAGCTGGAGGTGGAGCCGATCACCGAAAAGCAGGTGAAGTCCTATTACCGGGAGGACGCCTGGATCTGGCGGCTCTGGTTGATGTTTCGCAAGATAGATCGCTTTCTGAAGACGAGGCTGCTGGGAAAAGAATACCCCTTCATCCTTCCGGGAAAGATCAAAAGATAGAGAATGTGCCGGGACGGCGGTGGTTATCAATATGAAATTGCATGTGAAATAATAATATACATCTCAATTTCTCAGCCCGATCAGGAGTCATCATGACGGACAAGGCGCAGGTAGAGACGCTCCCCCTCTGGAAAATGATCATGTACGGTCTGGGGTCCACCGGATGGTCCCTGGGGACATACGCCATCGCGAACCTGCTGGTGTATTTCTATATGCCTCCGGATGCGGGGGGCGCTCCGATCTTCCCCGCCCGGATCTTTCAAGGGTCCGTGCTCGGCGTCCTGACGGTCATCGGGATGATCTTCGCCGGGGGGAGGCTCTTTGACGCCGTGACCGATCCCATCGTGGCCACGTGGTCCGACCGGTCGAAATCCCCCCTGGGACGACGAAGAAAATTCATGCTGATTGCAGCGATCCCCTTCGGGATATGTTCCTTTCTCTGCTTCGTTCCCCTCATCAGGGACGTCAGCGTCGTCAATTCCATCTGGCTCGCCCTGAACACGGTGCTGGCCTATTTTTTCATGACGATGTACGTTACACCGTACTACGCCTGGATAAGCGAGCTGGGTCACAATCCCCGGGAGCGGGTGGTCATCAGCACCGTCCTCTCGGTCTGCTGGATCGTGGGGTACGTGCTCGGCTCCATGTCCGTGGCGCTGCAGAGCGTGTTCGAAAAGACCATGCCGTCTTCCCTCGCGTTTCAGACGGCTCTGGCCGGATTCTCCGTCGTTGCGGTCGTCCTGATGTTCCTGCCGGTGATTTTCATCGACGAGGGGCGCTATTGCGAACCCCATGTGTCGGAGCAGGGAATACTGGACGCATTGAAGTCGTGCGTGAAAAACAGGAATTTTCTCTATTTCGTTCTCTCCGATGTCACCAATTTCACCGCCCAGATATTTCTTTTCTCCGGCATGGTCTATTACATAACGGTGCTGCTCGGATTTGAAAAGGAATTCTACTCGGTGGTTATCATGATCACTGTGGCGGTGAGCTTCGTCTTTTATCCCGTGACGGTGTGGACCTCGAAAAAATTCGGGAAGAAGAGAGTGCTTCTCTCCTCCTATGTTGCGTTTGCACTGGGGTATGTGTTCATCACGCTTTTGGGCATGATGCCGATGTCTCAGATGATGCAGATCGGCGTCATGATCGCGCTTTTTTCTTTTGCCATTGCGGTATCGGGGATCCTTCCGAATGCCGTGACCGCGGATATCGCCGAGGCCGACGGCATTACCGGCGGCGAGTTCAAGGCGGGGATATTTTTCGGCGCACGGACGTTCGCCTATAAGATGGGGCAGATGCTGGCGGCCCTGATTTTCCCGTCGTTTTTGCTGTTGGGGATGACCGTGGAAAACGACCTGGGCGTCCGCCTGTCCGCCGCGGCGGGGATGGTCGTGACGATTATCGGAGGGGGCTTGCTCTTGAAATATAATGAGAAAGAAATCCTGGGCATCCTGGCGACGAGGGAGGATGTCACAGGAGAGGTGCGGGAGCGGCACAAAGAGGAGCGATAGACCGCCCGGGGATGCGCCCGACGGCATACTTCCCGGGCTTTTAGCGCAGGTCCTCCCGGAAGTTCATGGCCACATAGAGGTTGAAGGCCAGCTCCGGCGGGAAGAGGGCAACCCGATCGTTTGGGGCGACCGGGTCCTTTCGGGATGCGACGATTCCGTTTTTCATGATCATCTTCACCCGGTCCGGGGGAATGTCCAAAGCGGCGATGATCTCGCTGATGGGAGAGCCCTCCGTAATATCCAGGGTCCCCGTACCCCGATCGAACGTCTCCGGCGCATATTTCCTTAAGGATGCGAACAACCTGACCGTTATGGATGCCATATCTGCCTCGTGATGGGTAAGAAAGGAACGTCTCTTTTGCGGGCGGCCCTCACGCCGGCCCCTTGCCGTTCTTCATGCGGGAGAGGATGCGTTTTCTCAAAAAGCGGATCGCTTTCGGATACTTTAACTCATCCCCCCGCCACCGGCGGAAAAATCGCCAGCCGGTCCTTTTCCTGCAGCACGGACGAAACGCTTCCGTGGGCGCCGTTGATGAAGATGATCTTTTTCATCTCCTCCGGGATGCCCAGGGAGTGGATGATGTCCCCGACGGTTGAACCATCGGGGACATCAATATATCGCTGATCGGGGGTATTCGGCATGTATGACCTGAATCCGGCGAACAGCTTGATTTCCACTTTCATACCGTGATCATCCCACAGGTCCGATTAGAAGTTAAACACTGTATCCAGTTGTTCGTTCGAAACCTCGAAGATCTTGTCGTGGGGAGACAGCTTATCTGCAAGAAAATAGGCCGGGAGACGATCGTCCTCTTTGGTGAATCCCGCCTTCTTGTTGAATTCCCGCTCGGTCTTGAGTACCTGCATGCCCAGGGCGGTCACGTCGTCGGCGGTGAGACTCAGGCCGTACTGGGCGTTGAGCATCTCATAGATGCCCTCGAAGCCGCTGGGGATATCCAGGATGGCGAAGGCGACGAACAGACACAGTCCCGTTGAATCCAGGGCGGCGGTGGCGATCTGGAGGTTTCTTGACGTATCCACCTGGCCCTCGGGAACGAGAGGATTGACCTCGCCCCCCACCTTCAGGATGTTCGGTGCGATGGCGTAACCCGCGGTATGATCAGCCCCCATGGTTGATGTCGCATAGGTTACCCCGATGCCCATGATGGGCCGTGGGTCATACGCCGGCAGGGCCTGGTTCTTGACGACCGGCACCCGGGAGACATTATAGGCCTTTCCGGTGGCCGCCGCGCCGTTGCCCAGGATTATTCCCAGCTCCGTCCCCTTGGGGACCTCCTTGATCAGCTCGATGGCGCCCTTCGCGTCTCCGAATTTTTTGATACCGGCCTCCATCGCCACGCCGACAGTCGCGCCCCATTCGATGGTGTCAAGGCCGTAGTCGTCGCAGAGGCGGTCTATCTGGGCGATGGCGTCCAGGTCGTCGATGCCGCAGTTCGCGCCGTTGGCCCAGATGGTTTCGTATTCCGGCCCCTTGGTGAGGTACTTTCCGTCTTTATCGTGGTAGATGCGGGAGCACTGGATGACGCAGCCGGGCATACAGCCGTGCTTGATCTCGCCGCCCCGCTCCAGGATGACGTCGTGCTGGGTTTCGCCGCTGATTTTTTCCACGCCCTCGAATCGACCGTCGGAGAAGTTCCGGGTGGGATACCCCCCCGCCTCATTGATGATATTCGCTAGGATGTTTGTACCGTAGGTGGGCAGGCCCTCGCTGGTGACCGAGTGGGTCTTCAGTGCGTCAAGCAGCTTTTTGGACGCCTTCTTGAATCCCTCGGGATCTTTTGGCTTGGGGAGGGCTCCTCCGGCGTCGTCCACCACAACGGCCTTCAGTCCCTTCGATCCCATCACGGCGCCGACGCCGCCCCGTCCGGCGTGACGGGTCGGCCGGTTTTCCCGGTCGGTTACGGCGACGGATGATCCCGTCAGCAGCATCTCTCCGGCCTGGCCGATGGAGACATAGCCGGTCTTCTCCCCGTATTCAGCGGTGAGCTTCGCCACCGTGTCGTAGTTGCCCAGGCCCTTCAGGTTATCGGCGGGTTCAAGCTTTGCGTCGTCCTTTGTGAGGATGAGCTTGTAATAGGCGTTTTTCTTCGGCTTTCCCTCCACAACGACCGCAGCGATACCCATCCGGCCGAACTTGGTTCCCACCACGCCGCCGGCGTTTGCCTCCTTGATGCCGCCGGTGAGGGGACTCTTGCACCCCACAGACAGGCGGCCGGCGTTGGGTGCCGGGGTGTTGTTGAGCAGTCCCGAGGCGATGACCAGCTTGTTGTCCGGCCCCAGGGGGTCGCAGGTGGGGGGCACCTCCGCCGCCACGATGGTGGAGGTCAGGCCCCGGCCTCCCAATCCCTGATACTGTTTCGGGACCTTTTCTGTTTTAACCGAGAGATCGGTCATGTTTACGCGAATGATCTTTTCCATGTCTCCTCCTTTTTGAATAACGTGATATGAAAGGTATATAAAATGAAGGATGACGAAAATCGTGTTCCAAAAAAATAAGGAAGAAACACCCGGCATGATATATTTCTCATGCCGATGCCTCTTCCTTTGCAAGCACGGCAGGGTGTCGGATTACTCCGGCGCCCCTTTCGTCCCGTATGTCCGATACGGACAGGCGGGATCGGAAGTTATTATGTAGAATAAGACAAAATAATTTTATAGATTTTTCAGATAATTGTCAAGAAAAAGTGAACAGTTGTGGTGTTTATGAGGTCACAAACATCAAGCCGGATGGTGTGTCTCCTCTGCATTTTTGAGAGTGATGTGGATATACGGGAAATGCCTCAATCTCGATAGTGGTGGAGTGACGGGTTGTGCGTCCCACATGCCGGGAGTCATCCGGTTTAAGAAGATTCGTTTTTTGCGCGTCATTGAAATCGATGAGTGAGAGAAAAATCATCCCCGATTTTGGAGGTTAATCCATCCCAGCGCAGCAGCCTTTCAGTGGATCTCTCATCCATGATGTGGTTCGGAGTTTTTTTAGGCCTCCCCTTCAGGGGACGATCTATAAAAACAACCGCCCGGGGGGTCGGCAGCGACGTTTTTCCTTTCAATCGACTCAGTCCAGACCCCATTCGAGGTCCCGGGGGTCGGGTGTCGACTCTCTCTCGAGGATGTCGTCGGAGATGATGGAGGGTTCCTTTTTCGCCGTCACCTGCCAGATGTCCAGCGCCTCGTCTTTGTCCAGGTTCATCCATGCCCGGGCGACGAACTCGTCGGCGTCGGCCACGAGAATGCTCCAGTGCCACAGCCCCGGCTTCAACACGTCCGGGTCGTCCCCGATGTAGCTTTCCGGGTAGACGCCGTTTTCTTCGTGGTATGATTCCGCGTATTCCAAAAGCGCCGTCATCAGACGCTCCGCCTCGGCCCTATGGTATCGCTTGACCTGGTGGTTGACCCAGAAAAAAAGAAGAACCAGAAGGATTGCGACCACGGCATACAGCCCCGCTCGCTTCACCTGTTTCAGGGTTGATTTCTTTTTCGCTTCCGACATTATACGTATCTTTCAGAGAAGTTACAGATTTCCCGGGGGAGATCACTCGCCGGTGTGAAATGGTATATATCACATTTTCGCCCGTTTGCAAAGACGGATCGCGAACAGAGTCATCGTAAAGGACACCGCTTTTTTCCCTATTTCAGCAAATACGCAATGGTGATGCCCAGGTAGTTGCCAATGGCATAGCCGATGATGCCCGTGGCAAGTCCCGAGACCACCACCTCCTTGTTCTTGAGCTGAGCCGCCACCACCGGCACGAAGGGGGGCGAAAACAAGGCCGATGTCGAGGTGATGATGGTGGTGTCGGTGTCGATGCGAAACGGAATTGACAACAGCACATGCACCAGCCACGAACCGTAGACCACGATGACCGTATAGATGAACACGGCGGGGGCGTCGCTGACCAGGTATCTGATATCGGCCATAGAGCCCACCACGACACAGAAGATCAGGATGATGTACTGGCCCAGGTGAAACGTCATCTCGATATTCCTGACCCGCGGGATGAACGAGGCGAAAATTCCCAGGGTGGTGATCGAGAGCATCAGCACCGCCATGTTGTATTCCTCGGGCACCACGGCATACAGGGCGCCGCCGAGACCGAAGATCACCACCGCCAGACCCAGGGCGGCCAAAAGCGGAAGGGCGATACGTTTGGAAAACACGCCCCGGTAGTCGGAAAAATCCACCGTCTCCCGCTCCAGCTCCCGGGTCGCCTCATCTTGGTCTCCATCGGATGCGCTCGACACCGCGCCCGTGAACGAAAAGGGAGGGAGAATCAGCCCCAGGAGGCGCTGGCCGGCCAGAAGGATGAAGGCGAACCAGGTGGCGCAGACCAGCATATCGGCGGTATTGGTCAGCACCAGGATGTGCTCCGGGACCTTCAGGGCCAGGCCGATGGCGTTCAGGTTGGCGGTTCCCCCGGTATAGACACCGATGAGCATCCCTGCGATCTGCCAGGATTCGGGCAGGGTGTCTTTGAAGATCAGGTAGCCCACGAATATCGACACCAGCACCGCGATGATCATGAACACCAGAGAGAGGAATGTTTTCCCCGCCAGCCTCGACCATCGCTTGAAGTCGACGCCGAAGAGCATCAGGGGGATGGAGAGCGGCACAGTGATGGTCATGATGATGTTCTGAAGCCCGGAGCTCCCCTGGGGGACCAGCCCCACAACGCTGATGAGGATGCCCACGCCGTAGCAGATGATGCCGGCCCCGATCTTGTCCACCGCAGGATAGCGGTGGCAGAGATAGAGCGTCAGGGCGGGAAACAGGATATAAAAAAGCGCAAGTCCGACAAGAGCAGTGATATGCATAATCGATTCCTGAAAGGATGTGGATGATTGATATGAATATCAAATTCACCGGGGGATATCCCGGCGTTTTTTTTCATTCGGTTGTATCAGGATTGGGAGGGGCTGTCAATAGGGTTGATGAGGAGAAATGGATCACTGGGAGGTCGTATAAGTGTGAGGCATATACCTCTCTTTTCTCTGATGCAAAAAAATGGGCAAGTAACGTGAAGAAGCCTCCTTGTTGCATGGTGAGGATAGAATGGTTATTGGCTTCTTACAGATGCTGCTTGTATAAATATCTGTGAGACTTCCTTACGTTTTTGATTGATTGAAAACAGCAGAGTATTCATGACGTATCTCATCATTCCACCGCAACATCAGCAGGAATCAAAAGTGAGGACAAAAAAAAGATAAAGCGCCACAAAGACAATTGCTACTATTATTCTGATAGAATCATCAGACATTTTTAATTGTTCGGATTCTTCGTCCTCTTCAGGATCGGAAATACATTCTTCTTCAAGGTCGGAAATCGGCTCTTCATTGTCAAGGTAATAGAGGATTTCTTCATTATCCGACCTAGGTATTGAATACATCTGATAATAAGACTTATCAGGGGGTGAGGGTGTTTCAGGAGAATCATCTATCGGAGAGGATACCATCCACGAGGAATCGTCTTCCGGGGGTGAAGACGTTCCGGTCATGGGTTCTGCCGGTTCCGTCGGGTGTGTGAGATTGTTTTCATTGAAGCTTAATTTATTTGACGAAAGATCATGGGCCGGGTGTATCTCCTCCTTCTTCAGGGTATAGGTGATAATGACCGGGCCAATTGAAACCCTGTCCTCCGGCGAAAGGGTGACGGTTTCGCCTACGATATCTTTATCGTTCACGAAAGTTCCGAAGCCGTTGTCGGTATAGACGACTTTCTCCCCTACAACCTCAAACACCCCGTGCTCCGGAGAAACATTTCCATCCAGGAGTGTGATGTCGTCGGTGTACGCACAACCCACTGTGAGCTTCGTCCGGGAGGTTTTCGCGGTTTCAACGTCGCCGTCGGGCCGTGTAATCGTAAAAGTGATCATAGTGTGAAGTCGCTTTCAAGAGGAGAACGGGTAAATTCCGGGTACAAACCTTTTTATCTCCTCCAGGGATACCCGGTATCCTGTACTACTTCGCTTCATCAGCGTTGTATGTATTTGGCAATACTACTTCATATATAAAGAACGCATCTTGACTATGTATATGGTATTTTAAGAAGATATCCACCCACCAATGAAATATGCAACGACTAATGTAATCAAGACATTTATAAACATGAGCACCCTGATACATCCAAAATTGGCGCCTCGTTTGTTCCCGATTATCCAGACCAGGAAATTCGCCAACAAACCGATAGGCCAGAAAAAAAGCATCAGTAAGACAATGGTTATCGCCAGGCTCCTATTATCGGTAAAGAGGTCTCTCGGCGTTGACGAGGGCACGTCGAGCAATATATCCCCGGAAGGAGCCTCGTATGGGGTTGGCCTGGGAGACGAAGGCGTTTGTAAGGGAATTGATTCGAAAGGATCGGATGTCTCGGAAGAAGCAGGATCAGGGTGCAGCGCCGTCCAGGAGGGAGTTGATTCTGTGCTGGAAATTGAATCTGAAAGCTCCGTTTCAGGTAGAGAAGGCATCGGGGTGTGGGCCGGTTTCGAATGGAAATATGGTGCTCTATCAGAGAAGTCCGTTTCGAATGATACTGGTTCACGGGTCGATATATTCTCATCTCGTGAAAACCTGAAGGTGATGACGACCTCCCCGACTCGGACGCTGTCGTCCGGCGAGACGGTAACGGATTTATCTACGACATTTCTATCGTTTACGAGGGTCCCGTAACCGTTATCAATGTAGAAAACCACATCTTCCGAAATCTCGAACGTCCCGTGCTCCGGGGAGACATCCCCATCCAGAAGCGTGATGTCGTCGGTGTACGCGCCTCCCACCGTGAGCTTCGTCCGGGAGGTTTTGAGCGTTTCGATGTTGCCGTCGTGCCGTGTAATCGTAAAGACGATCATGGCATAAGAAACTCTTTATGTAGATAAAAGGAAAAAAACCGTTTCGCCGTGCGGCTTGTTCTCGGTGAACAATTCGTTTTCATCCGCAATTTAAACCACCCTGCCGTTTATCGCTCCTTCCTGAATCTGAAACAGTATGGCTTATCTATTACTGAAAAACATCGCAGTACGTAATACTATGTAGATAACTATCCATAAAAGAAATGGGTTTTCATCAGCATTTTTGAAACCATCATTTACTAAAAATATCAATGTGATGAGTGCAAAAAGAATCATGAAAACATCCATACGTGTAATGCTACGCAACAGACTGATTCGTCTGTGTACTTTTACCATTTGAGCGTTTTCGATTGCTTGCGGGTCGACCTTTTTTTTGTTGAAGGCGATTGGTAGACATATGTTTCCCCCATCGGCATTGTTGTCGACCGGGGATGAGAGCTTTCGGAGGATAAAGACATCTCCGAAGGGGTCTGTCCCAGGGGCGAACGTGTATGCTCGGGGAGCACCTTTGGGTTGTAATACGACCGGGGAGAGTAATGTATCGGTTTCGTGTAGTTGAACTCATCAACCTTGATAATATCTGATTCAAATGCCGGTATGTGCCGATTCTGGACTGTTTCTTCCTTTTCCAGGGCATAGGTGATGATATCCTCCCCGATCTGGATGCTGTCATCCGGCGAAAAGGTAATAGACTCGTTCACGATATCTCTATCGTTCACAAAGGTCCCGAAACCGTTATCGGTATAGACAACCTTCCCTTCTGTGATGTGAAATACCCCGTGCTCCGGCAAGACACCTCGGCGCGAAAGTATGATGTCGTTGGTATACTCACCTCCCAACGTGAGCTTCGTCCGGGAGGTTTTCACGGTTTCGACATCACCGTTGGGGTGTGTAATCGAAAATACGATCATTATTGTATACAATACCCTTCACATGAAAAAAGAAAAAAAGCGAAAAAAACCAAAACAACCTGCCCTCGGTGCGAAATACTCCCCGGTGATGATACAGGGACGACTTCTCGCCGGTTTTCTGCCGTCTCGATCCTTTCGGATTCTCTATAAAAGGAAACGGGCGGTATCTCTATTCCATGTATCCCAGATCCCGCATGTGCTGTAAATCCTCGGCGTCGATGGTTTCACCCTCGCCCTGCTGCATGGTCTCAAGGTTTGCCACAAACAGCGCCTCGGCGTTTACCGCCGCCAGGGCCACTTTTCTGGATTCCTCGGGGAATTCCTCTGCAATGTCGTGCCATTCCCGGGGGTCGTCGGCGAGGTTGAAGGCCTCGACGCTGTTATCCGCGTTGTCGGCGATGTACTTGATGCCGTTGTCTCTCATGGAGAACAGCCGCATACCGTGTCTGTGCATGACGGCCTCGCTCATGGCCCTCCTCTTCGGCAGGGGTTGTGAGAGGGGGATGCCCTCGATTTCCTCGGGCAGATCGGTGACGCCCAACACATCGCTCAGGATGGTGGGAAAGATATCCACGATCCTCGCAATGCGGTCGTTCACCACGCCGGTTTGGTGTCCTCCCGGATACTTGATGATCATGGGCACATCTATCAACTCGCTGTGGAGGTTGACGTGACCGTGTCCCCAGTACCCGTGATCGAATAATTCGGTGCCGTGATCGCTGGTGAATATGATGAGGCTGTCGTCGAATATCTTGAGGCTGTGAAGTGCGTCGAAAAAGAGGCTCAGGAGTCGATCGGAAAAGAATATCTCGGCGTCATAAAATGTCTTCATGCGCATGATTTCCAGTTCCGTGAATTGTGAGCCGTATGTGTCGAGATCGTACCCGAGGTCCCCGGTTAACGGAAGGCCCTGGTAGTCCGGATCCATGGCGTTCACGATGTTCAGGGGCGCGATATAGGGATGGTGACACTCATAGGAGTGGATAAACAGAAAAAGCCGCTCTTTCTTGTGGCGATCGTACAGCAGCTCGGTGGCCTTTTCGAGCTGCCTGGGGAGGTCGTTCTGGTATTCTCCGGAATTTTGGGATTGCTTTATCGCTATTTCGTAAAATTCGTCGAATCCTCGGGCGAAACCTGCAACCTCGGACATATACCCACCGCCGGTGACGGCTGCGGTGTAATATCCCAACTCCCTGAGGATCTCGGGAAGCACGGGCAGGGATTGGGGGAGCGGCGTGGGCATGGTGCCGTCGTCGTTGTTTATGGGAAGGCCGGCCGTATGCTGATGGGGCATGAGCCCGGTGAAGAGGGAGGCGAAGGCCGGAAGCGTCCAGTTTGACTGAGACATGGTTGTGGTATACAGCACGCCGGTTTCACAGAATGTATCGATGTTGGGGGAAGTGCCCCGTGTGTAGCCGTAGCAGCCGAGGCTGTCCGCCCGAAGGGTATCCAGGCCGATGAGAATGATGTGCGGCAGATCGGGAACACGCCTTCCGGAAAGAGAGCTCAGCCAGCGGGCCAGAGACTCCCGTCCCAGGTACGCCGCCGCGGCGCCCGCGATGCCTGCCGCGCCCAATCCCAAGAGCGCCCTTCGGGAGATGCGCTTCGATGTCTCGTCCAGCACCCTGTTGCCTTTCGTATCGTCGTGTTCGGTCATAACAATTCCTTTGCCTTGAACCTTTCGTCGTCGCATCAAGGATGAACATTCTGTGACGTATGGCCCTTTGGATTTCGGCGGCGATTAGAAGAGCGGGTCTCCGGTCATCTTCTCGCCCGGCTTGATACCGAAGGCCGACAATACCGTGGGAGCGATATCGAGACCGGTGGGGGCTGTTTTTTTCAGGGAGGCGTTTGAGAAGAATATCCCCGGCACCAGACTCGGGTCGACGATATGGTCTCCGCTCCATTCCTTGTCGTTCGGTTCCACAAGGGCGATGGGAGTGCCGCCGATGGCCGTCTGCCAGCTCATTCGGTAGCCGGCGTCGAATCCGATCACCAGGTCCGGGGCGTCCATGATCCGCTCAGGGGAGTAGATGGTTTTCGAATCGTAGACGTTTTTCACGATACGTGAGCCGGTCTGGGGATCTTTCATCTCGACCAGCTTTTCCATGATCTTCTGTTTCAGCCCCGCCGCGTCCGACGGATTGACCACCCCCTGGCCCTCCCGTCCGGACAGGTTCAGGTAGATGCTCGAAAAACCGACGGAATAGACCATTGTGTTTTTCCAGTCGACATGGCGAAACAGCGCGCCCCCCTCTATGTCTGTGGGATCCGGATCGCTGGAGAGCGTCATCAGCCCCTGGTCGATGAGCCACCGATTCAGGTTGACACCCTTTCGGAACGGAGAAAATCCGTGATCGGAACAGACCAAGAGCAGTGTTTCATCGTCAACATGATGCTGTGTGATGTCTCCGATGAGTCCGTCGACCCGCCGGTAATAATCCCTCATGACGTTCCCGTATTTCTTTTTTCCCTCTTCTGAATAGAGTGGATGCTCGGGGTCCTCGAAGCGATAGAACATATGCTGAATGCGGTCGGTGGTGTCGATCACCAGGGAAAACAGGCCCTCCGTGAAATGATCGAGGCCGTAGGACAGCATCTTCTCGCGTTCAGCCATGATGTCGTCGCACTGGGAGATAAAGGCGTCGTCGTCGATGACGTGCTCGGTTACCGGCTTTGTGTCTTCCGGGATGCCCAGGGTGTGATACACATCGCCCACGGCGTCGATCAATTCCGTCGCGTATCCGTTCGTCAGGTCCGGGTTGGAGATGACGAAGCACGGATTGTCGGGATCGACCTGAAGGGGGGTGAGGTAGAGATCCACGTCATTCTCCGTGCTGATGGCGAAAAGACGCCCGATGCCGAATATCTTCTTCCTGGGGCCGCCGGGGAACTCGAAGCGGATCCAGGGGGACCATTGTCGAGGGGAGAGCTCGAATTCCCCGCTGCCTGCGGTTATCCTGATGCGGTCGGCACTGCTTCGCGCGACCACAATCGGTGTCGTGATGGTTTTTTTGCCGGAAAGGCCCTGTACGTCCGGGCCGGGGATGTGTGCTGTAAGTCGATCGCCGTCCGGTACGAGGGGTGTGACCTTGTCCATCGCCAGGGGGAAGGCCTCCGGGGATCGGGTGGTCAGAAGCGAATACCGTCCCAGGCCGCCCCTGATATCCGGGACGCCCAGACCGGCCAGGACCTGTGCGTTGCTCTGGGCGGGGGGAAACGTCATCGGCCAGCGAATAGACACCGACGGTATCCCGGCCTGGGCGGTGTAGTCCCAGAAGAATTTCGAGTTGCACGTGGGTAAAAACATCTTTTCCCTGGTGCCGAAGATATTCTGCCGGTTGTACCTGAGCATCCCCAGGTCCGGGAGGTATTTTTTCGGGTCCCTGACGATGAAATCGAACACCCCATGTGTGCCCGCGTCGGTGCCGGTGCCGATGTCGCTCCAGGCCACGGGGCTTTGGGGCGGGTTGGAAGTACCCAGACGGGCATAGGAACCTGCCGTGGCGATATGTGAGAACGCCGGCAGGTCGCCGTCCGCCATGTATCGATCAACGAGGGATGGGTCGATGCCGTCGATTCCAATAACGATAACGCGCTTGTACATGGTTTTGCCCCTCAACAGGCCGAAATCCCGGTTGCACCCTGCGGCACCCAGCGTTCCCGCCAGAGAGCCGGCACCCACAAGGGAGAGGCCCTTCAGAAAATCTCTGCGTTTCATATATGCTCGTGTGATTGGTGATGATTACTTCGGATCATCGGCGGGAGACGCCGGGGACTCCGCATCAACCGCATTTTCGGTATCCTTCTTGAAAATCCGTCGGTAGAGGACCTTCACGGGATGGAAGATGATGGCGAAAAACGCCGCCAATCCGGCGATGATGTATCCGACTGCGCCGAATACCACAGAGGTGGTGCCCGGATCGATGTATGCGGTATGCGCCGAGGCCGTTTCCACAACGAAAGTCGTGGAAAGGAGAAAGACCATGATCATCATCATGTTGTGTCGATTCATACTATCCAAATCCCTTACGGCAAAAACTACCTCTATTTATAATATTACAGATAGCCCAAATCTTCCAGACGTTTTTTTATTTTTTCCTCGTCTTCTTCTTCGTAGGATGGAACCAAACGCGCCGGATCGATAACGCCCCGCTCGATAAGGAACTCGATGACCTTCTGGGCGCTGTCTCCCGGCGATTCCGAATCTGTCTTGAGGACCAGTTCCGGATTCTCCGGCGGTTCATAGGGATCGGAGATGCCGGTGAAGTTCTCGATCTCTCCCGCCAGCGCCTTTTTATACAGTCCCTTCGTATCCCGTTCGATCAACACATCCAGTTCGCTGTCACAGTAGATTTCAACAAAATCGCCGATATCCTCCCGAACGAAATCCCGTATCTCACGGTAGGGTGAGATGGCGGCGGAGATGGCGATGACGTCGTTTCTCGTAAGGAGCTTGCAGACAAAGCCGATACGCTTGATGTTGATATCCCGGTCTTCCTTGGAAAACCCCAATCCCTTGCTCAGATTGGTGCGCACCACGTCGCCGTCGAGTATTTCCACCTTGTATCCGGCGTTTCTCAACGCCGTCGCCACCATGAGGCTGACGGTGCTTTTTCCGCTTCCCGATAGTCCCGTAAACCAGAGGGTTACTCCGTTTCCCACGATATCCTCCATATGGTATGAGTGCGTGTGATATGTGCGTTCCGCCCGGTCGTGTTTGATGGTATACCGGGAACAGGAGCCCACATGAATGGAGAGGACGATCACATATCGGTGTTTATTCCAGGTATCCCATATCTCTCAGTTTATCGCGGATGATATCCCGGTCCCGATCGGTCAGGTCATGGGTGATCTGAAATTCGCTCAAAGGATGCGCCCAGGTTCCCCAGGTCAGAACATTCCAGATGCGCTCATGAAAATAGTACAGGATCATCTTCGCGACGATCTCCACCGCTCCCACGCCCACCGAGAGGAGCATTTCTCCGGTGAAGAGATAGACAATGGACATGGTGGTAAACGTGGCCAGCACGCGCCAGCTTACGGTTTTGAACAGTGTTCTGAAATGTCTTTCATGCTTGTCGCGCTGCATGATATGAACCTCGACAGGTATGAAAACATATACACATATATAGTTAATATTCTATCACGACGGAATATGAATATATAGTCAGTCATATCGTTTGTCAAATCAAAAGCCGGCGTCGATTTTCGAGAAAGAGAGCATCAGCGCCCCGAACGGGGGATCCCGATCGGGGCGCGGGCGGCGTTTCCGATGTTTGATATGCTGTGGGCGGTCTTTGATATCAGGGTGCCTTTTCGCTCATGAGTCTCTGAACAAAATCACCGATCTGGGGTATCTCGTGGATTTCCGGACGGGGGACCAGGCGAACCGCCCCCGTGGGGCAGGTGGGGTGACATACGCCGCAGCCGATGCACCTCGTCTCGTCCACCGTGGCCGTATCGTTCATGACGATCGCATCCACCGGGCACCTTTCCATGCAAACGCCGCAGCCGATGCAGTCATCGGGAGAGACCGTCATGATGAAGTTCGAGTTTACGTGGCTGTTTGGAAGCCCCAGCTCTTTTTTCGCCCGCATCCAGACACAGCAGTCGCTGCAGCAGGAGCAGAGGGTGGAGATTCTCCCGGCGTAGTTGTCCGCCATATGAACCAGGCCGTCGTCATGGGCCTTCTTGAGGAGCTTCTTCGTTTCGTCCCGTGTCAGCTCCCGGGCCATCCCCTGGGCGACCATGTATTTCGCCATGGAGCCGAAATGAAAGCAGTTCTCGGTGTCGTGATCGCAGTGTTCCCGGTCGGTGTATCGCGCCATCAGTCGGCAGGGACAGTGGGCGACGGCGAAGAAATCGACCTGATTCATCAGATCGTCAAGCATTTCCGGAGGCGTGACCGTTGCCCCGGATTCAATGGACTCTTCCACCGGCACGACCCGCACCAGGGGCGTCGCCCTCCCGGCGATTTCCCCGCCGTATTCCTCACTAATGTACTCAACCCAGAGATCCGCGAGCCTCTCTGTGACATCCGTCCGCTCCCCGGGCCAGAAGGGTGTTTCGGAAAAACCGACCATGGAGGGTAAAAGCCTGAACTTTCCCTTTTCATTCATGAAGAGTGTCCCCTTTTTCGCCATGCCCACCAGCATCTCCTTCAGGAGACTCTCGTCCATGCCGGTCTGGTCCGCCAATGTGGGAAGGTCGGTGTTGAGAAAGGGGATTTTCTGCGCCAGTTCGGCTTCTTCCGGCGTAAAGAGGATCTTCAATATTTCAATGAGCTTGTTGGACATGGGGGCGCCGACGGGGGCCGTGTTGATGTACTCGGCCAGCTTCACGTACACATTGGTGGACATATCAATTCCTCCAGGAAAAAATCGTATGAGATCGGACGTCTCATGTGGTGTCCTTCGGTTTCAGGACAAAGAGGGCGGATCGAATGCTGTCCGTCATGGGAGTGATATTCTTGTTGACACGGGCAAGCATCAATCCCCCCTCGATGACGCTGACGATGAAGTGAGCGAACTCCCTTGGCGTGGCTTCGGTGGAAATCTCTCCCCGGGATTGGCCCGCGGCGATCGCCTCTTCCAGACGGGACGCCATGTCTGTGAAGATATCGGACAGGTGCCGCCTCAGATCGTCGTTGTAGTCCGAAATCTCCAGGGCCATGTTCCCCAACAGGCAGCCGCCCCGGCAGTCGGAGTCGTCCATGAAGGCGGTCAGGTTATCGAGCATCCGCAGGATGCTCTCATAGGCGTTCGCCTCCCCCCGGACCGCCGGGCTCAGCATGGTATCCATCATCTTTCGAGTGCCGGAGTGGAATCGATCGATAACGGCGTGTCCCAACACCTCCTTGTTGTCGAAATGGAAGTAGAAACTCCCCTTCTTGATCTCCGCCGCGGTCAGGATGTCCTCCAATGAGGTGTTCTTGTACCCGTTGGCGTGTATCAGCCGTGTGGCGGTGTCGATGATCTTCTTCTTCGTGGCCTGGCCTCGGGAGGTGCTCGGCTCATCAGTCCGGGACGGTCCGGTTTTCGTGCTGTCGGGCGTGCTCATTGTTCGATCCCTGTTCGTGTACGTGACAATGATATTTTTACATACAAGATATCATATGTCATATCGTACTGCAAAGGGCGTTCGGTCCCGCATCGATCAGGTCGGAAAGGGCAGGGTGTAGTTGAGCAGACCCGGAATCGGATACCGCACACCCCGTTTATGCTGGACGTTCATCCCCTCGATGATATCCAAAAGGAGCTGTGCGGGAATCGCGCAGACCAACTCGGAATCCTGGACACCGGCGAACACCCTGTCCCCGTTTCCGGGAAGGGCGATTCGGAGTTTGCCGGTTGTGTATGCTCCCAGAAGTCCCTCGGCACAGGAGCCGGCCCGACCGCTGAAGGTGCCCGGAATGGATTCCCCCGCGGAATATCCAAAGCCGTGGGCCAGGCGCATGAGCTGGGCCGGCATGCCGAAAACCAGTATGACATCCGGCTCTATTTTCGCCCGAGACAGGGGAAAGAACACAAGTCCTGCCGCCTCCTCCGGGAGTGTGGGGAAATTAGACATAATGGCGTCGGCCGCAGACTCATCCTTTGCATACCCAATACCGGTCAGAAAGGCCCGTATCATATCATTCTTGGGTTGTTCCCCCATTCGGTAGGCTATTTTGGCGATGGGGCAGGAGAAATCATCCGCCCCGAGGCCGATGGTCCAGCCGTATCGCCGGGCGAGTGTCATCCCCTGGCAGGGGGCGATGGCCTGGCCCAGGTGTTCTTTTGGACGCCTGGTTTTGGCGGGGAAGTCTTGGTTCTTCTTTAAAAACGTCACCCCGAGTGGAAACGTCTGAAGCCTGAGCAGTGTTTCCAGTTCCTGTGCCGCCGTTTTCCATTGTTCCATCAGTTCACCTCCTGTAGTGAGTGTGGAAATAATTCATCAGGATCTTTCCTGTGACTGTGTGTGCCTCGTCCGGCACGATAATAAACCAACCGGTTGGTTCATTTAATACCCCGATTCCGCTCCTGTGTCAAGTCTTTTTTGTATGTTTATATATTATAGTATGTCACTTTATTCACTGTGACTGTACGTGTTCGACCGCATGTGTGTGCGATCGACGTTTAACGCCCCTGACCGCACGTGTTTCCCCGCGTAGGTGTGTGAAGATTTACGCACAGCATCCGTGGTAGCATCGACTCACCCGTGTCGGTGTTACGATTGACATTTCACGCGCGACCATGTATGAATGGGATAAAGAGGTGGAGGGGAAGACGGGGGGCGGGTGTTGAACCGGGCGTTTGATGCCTTTGGAGGAGATGGTGAAAATCGAGATGTGGAATTGACTGTACGGAGGGAATACGTATGAAGAAATTTTTTCTTACTGTGGCGGTGATAATTATAGTCCTCGGCGTGGCGCTGGCGGTGTGGGTGGTCGGCATCGGCGATCTCTCCGACGTGGCGTTTCGGGACGTGCCGGACGTCGTCAGGGACGACGCCACGGGGATGGTATACGTGGGTTCCGAGGAGTCCCCGGAGATGTTCTGCGTCGTGGAGGACATCGACGGCAAGGCGCGTATTTTGCGGGTCCAGGCGGATGACCGGTACCTGCTCGGATATCTGAAGGCGAGGGCGATCGGCGATGAGATGATCGCCTACATGGAGACGGTGGATGGTGAGGTGACCGATTATGCCGGGGGCCTTATGATGATGCGGGTGAAAAAGAAGAGCCGCTACTACTGGGAGGCGATAGAGGGGCCGTACCGGGACGAGATCCTCGGCATCACCCACGGCCTCAGGGACGAGGGATACGACGTAAAGGCGGCGGATGTCCTGTTTGCCTTTACCTGGAGGGAGCTGGTCTACGTCACCCTGGCGGTGAAAATCGGCCCGATCTATTACAAGCTGTTTTATAGCAAGAAACACCCGGTGGAGGAGAATCCCGGCGGCTGTTCCGCCTTCGGGATGCTCAATCCCGACGGGTCGGTGATCATCGCACAGACGATTGACAGCCCACCCCAGTCCAAGGGATTCGGCAACTACTATTTCGAGGAACAGACGATCACCGGCGAGGAAAACACCACCACCATGACCTCGTACGCCGGGCTCTTCGGCTGGGCCATGGGATGGAACGACAACGGCGTCTGCGTCGTCATCAACAACATGTTCACCTCGGAGTATGGAAAAGAGCCGAGGCTGCCGTACACGTTTCGGGGGAGGGAGGCCCTCAGGGTGTCCTCCGATGCGTATGAATATATTGACTTCTGGGTGGCCGAGGGGAGCCCGAACGCCCAGAATTTCATCGTCACCGATCTTGACGGGAACCTTCTGCGCCTGGAGCGTTCCCGGGAAGAGTTCCACATCACCGATGTGGCGGCGGACGGGCTTTCGGGCACCTACTGGGAGGATATCGGTATGCTCACCTCTACCAATACGTTCGTGACGGATACGATGAAGCACCTGATTCTCTTCCCGGACGTGTGTACCGGGCGGCAGCCCACCGCGGACAGGGTGGCAGGGGAGCACGCCGCCGACGGCTTCGTGACGCTAGATGACATGATGGACATCCTCGCCTATCAGCCCGAAGGACTCGTCACCGACGAGAACGCGATCTGCTACCGGACCGAGGAGTTGATAGCCAAGAAAAACACGTCGGTGACCGTCTATCAGCTCATCTTTGAGATCAAGAACGGGAAGCGGTCGATCTATATGAAGGAAAATTTCGATTGCGGCGACAGAGAGTACGTGTCTCCCCCGGACCCGAGATCGTGAGAGAGGTGTTTTTTATTTGAGTCACAGGGAACCGTCGGGAGAGAATACGGTGTCGATAAAAGGGCCAGATGCGATTATTCGCATCCGGCCCCGTACGTATAAGATGTGATACCCGTGATCAGGGAAAGGTGACGATATTCAGCTCCTCCAGATCGTACCCGTAATCGTGAAACTGCAGGGAGAAGCCGCCGCCGCCCACCATATAGTATATCAGGTACGGATCGGGACAGGAACTGCCGGTGCAGGTTGGGCTCTCGTCGACGGAGAACTCCCCGCCGAACCCCCCGGAGCGACCGTATTTTGCCTCGTACCAGGCGCGGGTGACCGGCAGGCTTCGGAATCCGCAGTCGGTATCGAAGATGACGGTGACCTCATCCACGTCCATCGGGACACGGGGCGCCACCAGGATAATCCTCAGAAGATGCTCGCAAAAGAGGGGCGAGCCGACGTAATACACCGTCTCCGCGGTGAGCTTCGTCTCCGTCTCCATGGGGAGGTTGCTTCCGAACAACCAGCCGCCTTCGGAATGTATCATGCGGTATTCGTCGTTTTTGGAAAGCCATATTTTTGCGGTGCCGCTCTCCGTGTTCCCGCCGAAGGAGTTGACGACCGACGCGGTGATGATAATGGCATCATTGGCGGCGTTTACCCGAATGATGCTCCAGTCGATGGAGACGACCTCCCGGTATTCCACCAGGTGCAGATACGCCTGATCGATCAACTCGTCCTTGGAAAAGTTCCCCGCCATATTGCCGTCGAACTCGTCGGATATCAGCTCATCCAGGGTGGTGATATCGGCGTTCTCGATGGCGCCGAAGAGGCTTTGCAGATACTCCCCGGCGATGTCGTAGTAACCGGCGTCCCGGTACGACAGGCGCCAGGTGCCGACATCTGTGGGATCGGAAACGACCCCGGCGGCGTTGGTAGCCCGTACCATCACCTCATATTCACAGCCATCCTGAGGGACGAACCGGAATCGCCACAGCTCATCACCCTCGGCCCGATTCCATTCAAATCCCCCGTCGATGCTCCATTCAACACCGGTGACCGGGAACGTGTCGTCCGACGCCGAGCCGCTGATGAGGATGCCGCCCTCGGCATCCAGGTCGTCTCGGGAAAGCCGAAGGGTGTCGTCTATATCCTCAAGATTGATGACGGTGTTGAGAAACGCGGTAACGATATACGGCGGCGCTGCGCTCCCGGCGTCGGGAAGGATTATTCTTCCTTCGACGATCCCGGTATGAAACGCCATCTCGGTGAGAATCTCATTGAGTTTCTCGACATCGACGGCGGTGACGGCGGTCGGTCCCGTTGCGGTAAACACGGTCACTTCCGTTCCGGAACAGACCGACAGGGGATCGATATCCGGAAAGAAGGCGGCGACAACCTCGACGCACTCGTCGATGCTGATGACATTGGTGGCACCCAGATCCGGATCGAAGAGGGTTACGAAGTCCGTGCCCCGCACTCCGATCGTCGCGTTTTCGGTCTTAATGAAGAAATTCGCCTCACCTCCATGAGCGGGAGTTACCAGGGCCCTCACCTTTCCCATGATCAGCTCGATTGTGGTCAGGCGTATCCCGGTCGTTTCAATCGTGCCCATCTCTTTGATATTCACGAGGCTGTCGGGACCGATTTTTATCGCGGACCCGTCGGGGAGGACAAGCTCCACCGTTCCCTCGGGCCCGGTCTGGATCGTATCGCCGACGATCAGCTGATCCCCCGCGGAAAGGGCGAGCAACATGTCGGTGTCTGCATGTTTTATGTCCACAAATCCGTCGAGATAGGATACCAGCGCCGCCGGCGCGTCTTCTCCCCGGGCGGCTTTCATGCCGCCGGCGATGAAAAGCGCGGCGAGAAGGATCGGCGCCGCAATACACATCGTTTTCAGGACAATCGTCCGCAGTGTTCCATGCATTTTCCGCTCCGGGGAGGGAAGAAAAATAATATAATATATTATACAATTTGTTGCATTATAACGTATCATCATATAAAGCAAAGGAAAAAAAGGGAACGGAGCGCTTCAAAACCGGGGGCCGGGATGTTTGAGAATTCATCTGTTTTTACCGCACGTTTTCATGGGAAGATAGTGTGCGCCTCACCTGTTGATTGACGGGATTGCGACGGAATAGTGTGCTTTCTTTTCAGCGTGGAGAATACCTCCTTTAGTCTGATTTTCCAAAAGATGACCGCAATGGTATCGTGAGCCGCCGCCGTTTTTCAATCACACCCAATTATCGTACCGTGTCCCGTCAGTATGCACCCACACTCCTTCGGGGGCGGCACCTCAGAAAAAACCTTGACATTTCTCCAAGAAACGATTACAAGGAGCAATTAACCGGATATACGCGACGAAATTTCGTACATCTCATGTAACATTTTCAGCGAGACCCTTCATCTCGTCTGATCGGTCTCTTTGCAACTGCATCACCGGGAGGAACTCGTGAGCGACGTGTTATCTTATTCACAACCCGTCGTCGACGGGCGATACTATATCGACCTTGAAGACACCTACGGCGCGCGGAACTACAAGCCCCTGGACGTCGTCCTGACCCGGGGCGAGGGCGTCTGGGTGTGGGATACAGAGGGAAATAAATACATGGACTGCCTCTCCGCCTATTCGGCGGTCAACCAGGGGCACTGTCATCCGAAGATCATGGCGTCTCTCGTAGAGCAGGCGCAAAGGCTGACCCTCACCTCGCGGGCGTTTCGAAACGACCAGATGGGGCCGTTTTACGAGGAGCTGTGTACGCTCACCAACTCTACGAAGGTGCTGTTGATGAACAGCGGCGCCGAGGCGGTGGAGACGGTCATCAAGGCCGTACGCAAGTGGGGCTACAAAGTCAGGGGTATACCGGAAGACAAAGCCGAGGTGATCGTGTGTGAAAACAACTTCCACGGCAGGACCATTACCATCGTCGGTTTTTCCACCGAGCCCCAGTACCGTGACGGCTTCGGCCCCTTCACCCCCGGCTTTAAAGTCATCCCCTTCAATGACGCCGAAGCCCTCAGGAACGCCGTTACGCCCAATACCGTAGCGTTTCTGGTGGAGCCGATCCAGGGCGAGGCAGGGGTGATCATCCCCGAGCGGGGGTACCTGGCCGAAGTCAGGAAGATCTGCCGGGAGAAAAACATCGTGATGATTACCGATGAAATCCAGACCGGGCTTGGGCGCACCGGGAAAATTCTGGCCGAGGAGCACGATAATGTGGAGGCCGATGTCACCCTCATCGGCAAGGCCCTCTCCGGCGGATTCTACCCGGTTAGCGCCGTTCTCTCCAACGCCGAGGTCATGGGCGTGTTTATGCCGGGGGATCACGGCAGCACTTTCGGTGGAAATCCCCTGGCGTGCGCCGTGGCGCGGACCGCCCTGAAGGTGCTCGTGGAGGAGGGAATGATCGAAAACGCACAGGCGATGGGTGAATATTTCCTCAAGCGTCTGACGGAGATACAAAGCCGACACATCAAGGAGATCCGGGGGCTGGGGCTCTTTATCGGCATAGAGCTTTTCGGTGAGGCGGGCGGCGCCCGGCGTTTTTGTGAGGCGCTGATGAAGGAGGGTTTGTTGTGTAAAGAGACGCACGAAAATGTGATCCGCTTCGCCCCGCCCCTTGTCATTACCAAAAGCGAGATCGATTGGGCCGTAGAACACATCGAGCCGGTGCTGGCGGGACCGTGAACAGGCGTATATCGACAAAAAACGGGCCGGATGTTTCACATCTCGGCCCGTTTTTTTGGTATAATGAACAGCAAACGCAAATTGATCGTACAATAGAGACACATCACAACCGGTCATCCGGTGCGAACGCCGCGTATGAAGGATTTCGGTGTGACGGTGATTTATAGCTGTATCATACACACGCACAACAGCTATTGGAGGGTGATTCGATGAAACAGATATATCTCGTGGTGCTTTTGTTCTTTGTCGCTTTCGGTCTTGTGACCATCGTTGTTTCGGGTGCGCATCCGGCCCTGGCCGCCGATGACCCGGAGCTCGGTCCCTGTCTGGAGGCGATTTTCTCCGAGATCGCGCCGGGGGAGCTTTCCGCCGAGGAGGAAGCGGGGATTCTTTACATGCGGGAGGAGGAGAAGCTGGCCCGGGATGTGTACAACCGGCTGGGAGAGCTGTGGGGCATACCGATCTTCTCCAACATCGCCCGAAGCGAAGAGACCCACATGGACGCGATGCTGGTTTTGATCGACCGCTACGGTCTTTCCGATCCCGTGGATGACGATACCCCGGGGGTGTTTGAGGACCCCGCCCTCCAGTCGCTGTATGACGAGCTGACGGCGTCCGGCTCTGTCTCCCTGACGTACGCCTTTCGGGTGGGGGCGCTCATCGAGGAGCTTGATATCGCCGACCTCAAGGATCACCTGGAGATGACCGACAACGACGATGTCCGCATCGTCTATCAGAACCTGATGAGGGGATCGCGGAATCACCTGCGCTCGTTTTATCGCCAGCTGAATCGATCCGGCGTCGATTACAAGCCGACATACCTGTCCATGGATGAGTTCTCCCGCATCATCACCTCACCCCGGGAGACCGGCGGGGCGATCGATGATCCGAACTACCGGTTTGAATGAGTTCCGACGGGTCGTACGGCGGACGGGGGGTGGTGTGGTGATGGGGTTGGTTTTTCTTATATAACGGGCATCGAAGGGAGGATGAATGGTGGGAGTATATTTTCAGAAGCTCTCCGGCAGGCAGCGAATGATCGGCATCGTGGGGCTTCTTATTATACTGGCCGTCGTGGTGATCGGAATCGTCCTCCAGCACGACGCCGAGGAGGCCGCCCCCCCGGCGGTCGTCCTTGAGATGACCCTCTCTGAGGCCGCCCACGCCCTGGGTATCAAGGGGGGCGATATGGCGGTGGAGCTGGGACTGCCCCGGGAGACGGCGAAGGACGTTCCCATGAGCGACCTGGGGGTTGATGATGAGTCGTTGTCACACGCCGTCACCCATCTCCTCGGGCATACCGAGGAAACCCTCAAGTATTTCCTCTTCGCTGCCCTGTCTCTGTGGGGGTTTATCTTCCTGGTGATGATCGGCCGCCCGGACAAAGCCTCGATGAAGGAGAAGAAGACCTGGTATCCCCGACTGGGGTATATCATCCCTCTGGCCCTGGCGGTGATCTTCTGCGGCTTTCTGCTGGGGAAATCCCCCAATCCGATGGAGGGGGTGGTCAAGCTCCTCAAGAGCATCTTCGGGGTTCGGGACACACTCCTAATGGATACGGCGGCCTTTCTTTTTTTCGTGGGTCTCGCGGTGATCGGAAACAAGCTGGTGTGCGGTTGGGCGTGTCCCTTCGGAGCGCTCCAGGAGCTGATCTACAGCATCCCGGTGCTGAAAAAGATCAAGAAGAAAAAGCCGCCGTTCTGGGTCACCAATACCGTTCGCGGCGTCCTGTTCGTCGTCGCCGTGCTGGTGATGGCGGGCCTTGTGGGGGGGGCGCCGGGGCTGTCGATCTATCACCTGGTAAACCCCTTCAACCTGTTCGGCCTCTCATTTGAGACCTGGACGATCCTCGCCGTCGTGATCGGTGCCCTGGTGGTGGGCCTGTTCTTCTATCGCCCATTCTGCCAGTTCATCTGTCCCTTCGGGTTCGTCTCGTGGCTGGCAGAACGGGTGAGCCTGTTTCGGGTTCGGGTGGATCATGACGCCTGCACCGAATGCGGCGCCTGCATCAGGGCTTGTCCCCTTACCGCGGCGAAAGCCCGGGTGGAGAAGACCCCCTTCGGCGCCGATTGTTTCAGCTGCGGGCGCTGCTTGAATGTGTGCCCCACCGATGCAATTCGGTACGGGTGGGTGTTCTCAAAAAAGGGGGAGGAGTCGGGAAAGGTCACAGGTAAGAAACAAGCGGTGTGATTATCTTGAAAGAATATGGTACAATGTCGACGTTTTATCCATTCTTTTCGAGGAGGTTTGTATGAAACTCAGCGCGCCGAAAAAGGTAACCTGGTGGGTGGCGGTGATCCTGCTTGTGGTGGGCGCCGTTTCCTTCATCCTTCCCTACATCGGCAGCAGCGGCTTTCTTCCCAACGCCCTTGAGTGTTGGTTTATGCTGGCGGCTGGTGTGATTCTTATGCTGGCGACGCTTCTGAAGGGTTTGTAGCGGGCACTATTTTTGGTTGTGAGGGAAAAAACGGGGCGCCCGATATGTCGGGAGCCCCGTTTTTGTGTACGGCTCTGAGAAAAGAGGACGATACGCCGCTTTTCGGTCCTATTCGAAGGCCTTTTTCGCGATGTCCAGGGCAACCTCGTAGGTAATGTCCTCGGGATTGATGGTGCACGATCCGTCGTTGATGCACGCCTTGGCGATGTCTTCCAACTGGTCCTTGGTGACACCCGCCTCCTTGAGGGTGGTGGGAAGCCCCGATGCCTCCTTGAGCTGTTGGGCAAGCTTCCGTACGGCGGCCACCACCACTTCCGCGTCTTTTTTCACATCACCGGTCGATGTCTCTCCCACGAAAGGCACCAGCTCGGCGATGATGTGTCCGGCTTTTTTGAAATTGTTTTCCAAGCCGAAGGGGAGATAAATAGAGTTGGCGACGCCGTGGGGCACCCGGGCCACGCCGCCGGTGGCATGGGCGATGCCGTGCACTACCCCCACCAGGGAGTTGGAGAAGGCGATTCCCGCCAGCATCGAGGCGTTGAGCATCGCCAGCCTCGCTTCCAGATCATTCCCCTTTTTCGTCGATGTGAGCAGGTACTTGAAGATAAGCCTGATGGCCGCTATGGCGTAGGCGTCCGATACAGGATTTTTCGCCAGGCAGTAATAGGCCTCCATGGCGTGGGTCAGGGCGTCCATGCCGGTGGCGGCGGTGATCTTCGGCGGCAGGGACTCGGTCATCTTCGGATCGAGAATAGCCACATCGGGGAAGAGGTGGTTGGAGGTAAAGGCCAGCTTGGTGTGAGTGGCTTCGTCGTAGATGACCGCCGCCGAGGTAACCTCGGAACCGGTTCCGGCGGTGGTGGGGATGACGATAAAGGGCTTCAGGGATTGGGTAAGGCGGTCGACGCCCTGGAACTGCATCAGGTCGGGGGTCCCGGTCACGATAACCATATTGGCGCATTTTGCGGTATCGATGGAGCTCCCCCCGCCCACGGCGATGAAACAGTCGCACTTATTGTCGAGAAAGAGCTTGGCGACCTCATTGACGACCGTGCTGCCGGAATCCGGCGGTGTTTTGTCGAAGATCACGCCGGCCTCGCAATCGGATTCCCCGAAGGCCTCGACGACCTTCTTGATAAGTCCCGCACCGGCGACTCCCGGATCGGAGACGATCAAGGCGCGTTTCACTCCCAGGTTTTCCATCTCGAAGGGAAGATTGGCCAGGGCCTTTTTCCCGCTCAGCACTTTTACCGGACAGATAAATTCATAGTATTCGGGTATCATATATATTCTCCTTTATTTTTCTATTTTGCGGCGTTCAGGGCTATGTCCAGCCCCATGGTCAGGTACACGTTGAGTTTCAGCATAAGCTGGCGAAACGTGTATTTGGGGGGGCGTTTGAAGGTTTTGTTGAGAACAATCTTGGGCAGCAGGAACTTCTGCACGATACCCATGGCGCGGTTCGCCTTGATGCCGTCGACCACGTTTCCGTGAAGCAACGCCCGATGCTGTACGAATGCGGTGTGGGATCCCATCTGGCCGGTGAACGGCAGAAAGGCGCTGTCGACGTTCTTGAAGAGAATCTTCAGCTCCGGGTCTTCTTTGTAACCCTTGCCGAGGTACTTGATACGGCCGTTGACATGTTTTAGGGTAATGGCCGGGCCCTTCGGCAGAACTCCAAGGGAAAAGACGAGGTTGTCCCTCCAGTCTTCCAACTCTTCCTGAAGCTCTCTGTCCTTTTTGGAGACCTTTACGAAGGTGACACCGAGGGCCAGCAGGGCGATACTTACCACCGTCTTTTTTAGTTTATATGAAAACGGCAGTTTTTTTGGTACGGTCTGTGTCCCCATTTTTGAATACCTCCTTGTAACATACTCCTGATGATATTTTTGCTTCGACACTATACCGTTTTTCCATTCTAATATCAACAATGAAAATGATATACTTTTATTCCGGTAGTAAGCACGGATATAATGGGATAGTGTGCGTTCGGCCGGTGCAAAGACAAAGACGGGCGGGGAAATGTCTTTACAGCACCCGAATACCGGGGTAATATATGAGCAATATTCTTAACAATAACCGCCGGTCGGGAGAGAGGAGCACTGTTTCGTCGGTCTGATTCTTTCGAGGGTGTGTTGTGTGAGGGTTTCCGTCGGCGACCATCTTATCCCGGATATCACAGATACATATAATATTGTGTTACATTGAGACATAACCCAGCGGCAGTAACCAGGAAAAAGGAGTGATGATATGGGAAGAGATCGCGAAACTCTGTTTGGAACGCATGTACATCGGAGGGGCTTTCTGGGATGGTGCGCCCGGGGACTGGCGACCCTGGCCTCCATACCGCTCTTTTCGGCCGTTTCCGATAAAGCCCGGGCCGCGGGTACGGTCACACCGTCCGGACCCGGCCCCTATACGCTCTTGAAAAACGGGCTTGTCGTGGACGGAACCGGCGCCCCCGGGTTTACCGGGAGCGTACTTCTGGCCGGAGACCGCATCGAGGCGGTCACGACCGAGGAGATGGATGCGCCGGGGGATGTGATCGATTGCACCGACCGGGTCATCGCCCCCGGTTTTATCGACATGCATTCTCACATGGATTGGTTCCTGCCGGTGGAGGGCCGCCCGGAGCTGAAGGCGCCTTTCATCAACCAGGGCATCACCACCTTTGTGGCCGGCAACTGCGGCTACGGCGTCGCCGGATTTATGAAGGACAGCCCCCACATGGACCTGATCACCGACCGGACCCGGGGTCTCTACGAGCTGAACTGGCGGACGATGGATGAGTACTTCGATCGCATCGAGGCGATCGGCCTGAGTCACAACCTCGCCAACCTTGCGGGACACGGGACCACCAGGGCGTCCATCCGCGGATTCGACGCCTCGCCCCTCTCCACAGGCGAGATGGACCTGATGCTGGGACTCTTGGAGGAGGCGATGGACATGGGCGCCTGCGGCGTTTCCCTAGGGCTCCAGTACGAACCGGGCGTATTCGCCACCCTGGACGAACTGCGGGAGGTGGCGCGTCTGATCAAGAACAAAGATAAAATTTTAACCGTACACATGAAGGCCTACTCCACCCTGTCGGGCACCTACCCCCTCAAGCTCTTCGGCACGCCCCACAATCTTCTGGCCATCGAGGACATGCTTCAGGTGGCGAGGGATACCGGTGTGAGGCTCCAGTTATCACACCTGATTTTCGTGGGGAGCCTGACCTGGAAGAACTACGAGGAGGCGCTCGCGATGATCGATCAGGCCATCACCGAGGGCCTCGATGTGAAATTCGATACCTACGCCTACCACTGCGGCACATCTCACATCAACGTGTTCATGCCCGAGTGGTTCCTGGCCGATGCCCCCGAGGTGTACGAGGATAGAAAGGCCCTGGGGAAGCTCAAGCGGCAGATTACCCTGATGGAGTCGCTGTTGGGTTTCGGGTATGAACAGATTCAGATCACCGATGCCAAACATGAGGAGCTCAACCAGTACAACGGTATGTTTCTTGCGGATATCGCCCGAGAGCGGGGCATGAAGGACTTTGAAAACTACATAGACTTCGCCCGGAAGAGCAACGGCCTGGCCCGGGTGCTCAACCACCGCTACAGCAATCCGGAGATCGTCGACGCTCTTATGGCCCACCCAGCGTCGCTCTTCATGACCGATGCCTCGCCGGTCATCGAGGGGGTACAGAACCCGGGAACCTTCGGGTGCTTCCCGAAATTTCTCATGGACGCACGCAACCGAAACATCATCCCACTGGAAGAGGTGATCTACAAGATGACCGGAGGCACCGCCGAACGGTTCGGCGTCGCACACCGGGGGCTGATCAAGGAGGGGATGGCGGCGGACATCGTGGTGTTCGATCCTTACCGAATCGCCGACAACAATACCCTCACCGAGACCGACCGCACCCCCACCGGCATCGATGCCGTATTCATCAACGGCGTGCGTGTTGCGACGGACGGAGTCGCCGACGGTGATTCAGGCGCCGGCATGGTGGATCGCTTGATCTGAGAAAAAGAACAACCTATTAATTATTACAGGGCGGGAAACCGCCCTGTTTTTATATGGAGTATTATCAAAAAGTGTTGAGTCGCCAAAACTTTTTTTAATGAAGTGGCAGGACTGATATGTTACTATAAAATATATAAACTATTTCTCAGTGGACGGTGCCATGAGCGACCAAGACAATACCACGGGCGGGGGAGGGCCGCATTTCGATGACGAGGTTCGCACCCGGATCGTTCGCAACGCTCTGACGCTGATAGAGGCATGGTGTAGCGATTTCGAAGACTACGAGGAGCTGGCCCCCCTGGTCAGGACGATCCGCTACTTCATCGATAACCAGGTGGATGAAGAGACAGGACTCCCGATCCTTTCGGGAGAAGCCATCGGTTCCCCCGCGTCTGAAATCAGCGACGAGGACATTACCAGCGCCTTGTCTGAAATCGAAAAGGAGGAAGACATGGAGGGCGACAACGCCCCGGATGCTCATGAGATGGAATTCCCCGAGCGACAAAAGCCGAGGACCGAGGTATATGAAGAGGATGAAGACGGCATCATCCAGCTGTTCAGAAAGTCGAAACCCAAAACCAGCAAGGGAAACGATGAAGACATTGAGGTGTACGTGGAGGTGGAACAGGACACGGAAGAGGAGTAAGAGGATGCCTTCGCGTTTTGATGCGCCTCCTTTTTCTTCGGGCGTTACTTCGGCCGTCCGATGGAGAATCCGTCGGAATCAAGCGCATCCGTCTCCGTCGTCGTTGCCATGAGAGTATCATGATCGTCGAAACCGCACCGCGAACCGCCCCGTTCCCCGCAATATCCCCAAAAACGGGAGGCATATATACCCATACCAGCACAGTTCTCCTACCGATTCTCCCCATATGGATGCCAGTGCTTCACCATATACAGGAGATAGTATCATGACCTCCCCCACCCACAGACAGCGAATTCTTGACGCTATGCGTGGAAAAATGGTCGATGTCATTCCCTTCGTCCCCCGGCTGGACCTCTGGTGGATCGCCAATTCTATGGCGGGCACCCTGCCCCCCGGATACGAGAACAAGAAGCCGGACGATATCGCCCGGGCGGAAGGATGGGCCTGTTATCACATGGTCCCCGATTTCACCAATATGATCAAGGGACCGGAAGACATGCTGCACCAGTCCATTGGTCTGTTCAACTTCATCCAGTCGGTATACGGCTGGCGGTTTTCACCGGATATGGAGGTGTCCGTCTCGGAGAAGGACGGCCAGCAGATCATTGAATATAAAACACCGGTGGGAATGGTGCGCACCGTGGGCGGGTTGACCGAGGAGATGAAGAGAAGGGGGGCATCCCTCGGATGGACCCAGGAGCGTATCATCAAAACAGACGCCGATTATGACGTGGTGGGGTGGATATTCGAGCACATCGAGGTGTTCCCCCAGTACGACAGCGCGACGGAATACCGGGACGAGGTGGGAGACGACGGTGTGGTGGCGGCGGGTGGGGCGTCCCTGGCGGCGTCGCCCATGCATCATATCCAGAAGGAGTTTATCGACTCCACGCGGTTCTATTATGAATATAAGGACAATTATCCCCTGATGCAGAAGCTGGCGGAGCGGGTGGGGGTCTATTACGACAAGGTGATGAAGATCGTCGGCGACTCCCCCTATGAAGTGGTGCTCTGGGGGGCGAATTACGACGAGATGCTGACTTATCCGCCGTACTTCGAAAAGGAGATCTCCCCGTGGATCAGGAAGGTCGCCGACTATCTGGGGGCCCGGGGGAAGATCGTCTCGACCCATACCGATGGCGAAAACCAGGGCCTCATGGATCAGATCCGTGATTGCGGCGCCCACGTGGCCGAATCGGTGACCCCGTACCCGATGACCAAGGTGACCATCGAGGAATACTACCGACGCTGGCGCGACTCCCTGACCATCATGGGGGGGATACCGGAATCGGTCCTCTCCCCCGCCACCGCCACCGACGAGGAGTTCGAGGGATTCATGGACAACCTCTTCAGTTCGGTGGCGCCGGGAGATCGGTTGATCCTGGGGACGGCGGACTCGACCCCTCCGGGGGCGTCCTTCGATCGCCTCCGGAGGATAGGTGAGCGGACGCTCGTAGAGGGGCGTCTCCCCCTCACCGCCGGGGGCGCCCGGTCGGTTTCCGAATCGGAGCTATCGATGGCCGCCGCCCGGGTATCCCCGGAGAAAAAGATCGATCAACGCCTGTTGCCGGTGAAAGAGGCGATCATGGACGGCGACGAGGAGGCCCTTAAGGAGGTAATCACCGGGCTCCTGGATGAGGGATATGCCGCCCGGGATATCCTCAACGACGGGATGATAGGGGCCATGGAGGTGATCGGGGAGTGTTTTCGGACCGGGGAGCTGTTCATCCCGGACGTGCTGCTGGCGGCCCGGGCCATGAACGAGGGGCTTTTTATCCTGGAGCCGTACCTGGCCGAGGGGAAGAGCGCTGCGGAGGAGATCAGGGTGCTCATCGGGACGGTGCAGGGGGATATGCACGATATCGGCAAGAACATGGTGGCGATCATGCTCAAGGGGGTTGGGTGCGAGGTGAAGGACATCGGCATCAACGTCACCATCGATGAATTCATCCGCCAGGTGGAACAATACAATCCCCATATCCTGGGGATGTCGGCCCTGTTGACCACCACCATGGACCAGATGAAGCTGGTGATCGACTCATTGTCCGAGCGGGGGATTCGGGATAGAGTGAAGGTGATCGTGGGTGGGGCGCCGGTCAATAAAAAATTCGCCGATGATATCGGCGCAGACGGGTACGCCGCCGACGCCGGCGAAGCGGTGTCCCTGGTGCAGAGACTTGCCGGCTGAACCTGAATACGTACTCATTACGGGCGCGCCCATGACACGACGGATCATGGAGACATATCTCGCGGCATCTTCATCGTACGTTCTCCATGATCACTGATTCACTGATTGTATATACTCTTACTGTGCTCTCTTATGGGTTCCGGATACGGAAAAAACGGTATATGTGTGAAGCCTCCTCTGTTGGGATCATCGCCTCATCTCCGAGGAAAAGGATCGGTTTCGTCTGAACCCGACCGCGATATACATAACAAGGAGCGTTACATTACCGGGTATCGGCAAAGATGCACGGACGAACGCGAAGGAATATTTTTTGAAAGGAAAGTATCCATGATGTGGCACATTCTCACGGTTGTCAGCGGCATCCTCTGTGTACTTGCCGCGATATTTCCGGACTCCTACAGCCACCTCTTCGCCGGTGACTGGAGAAGTCTGATTTTGTTCTTCGCTGCGGCGGTCGTTCTCTTTTCTTCCCTGGCGCTGGGAACATTTCGTGAATGGTTTTAAGGACGTGCCGGGACCGGAGTATATTTTTTCGCGATACAATTGGACCGAATGCCGCTCGTCATCGGTGACGGGAACCGTCATCGTGCATACACGCGCATGGAGAACATCTGAGTGGTGTGAGGTGCGCGCCGAACTTGACTTATTTATATAACTAAAAAAACGATGAGCCTCCTCGATACTCTTCTGATGTAAGGAGAGGGAGGTGTATCGTCGAATACACAAGGACAGTGAGATATACACCGGTTGTGAATGAATACGGGGAAAACCCGTGCAGAAAAGGTTTGGACAAAACCAAGGTTATTTATTATAGTAATACATGCTGTCGGCGATATATACCGGTGGTTTTCGAACTAACCCGATTGCCGATGATCGAGGTTTATTGACATACATGAGAATTCAATAAAACCAAGGAGGACAAAGCGATGATGCGCTTGTCAACGACAAAAATTTTATTTTGTGCTGCGGCCCTCGTACTTATTCTTTCTCTGGGAGCTATCGCCGCGGAAAAGGCATTTGTGAGTGATATTCTGATCAATCCTTCACGATACATCAACAAGACCGTCAGACTCGAGGGAAGGGTGGAAAGCTCCAACCCGGCGGGTCCCACCACACCGGGCTCCTACGTGTTGGTGGATGACAGCTTCGAACGTATCGTTATCTACACCTTCGATCCCCCCGCACCCGGAGACAAGATCGTTGTTGAGGGGCTGGTTCAAGTGGACCCGAATACCCAGATGCCCTACGTCAGGGAGATGGATACCGGATCCGCCGGGGGTAATTTCGTGATGTACGCCATTATCGCGGGTGTGATAGTGCTGCTTCTCATCATCGTCCTGGTCATCATCCTGACCCGTCCCCAGAAGGCTCCGGCGGCGAAGCCGGTGACCGCGGGGCCGATTCCCTCCACCGTCGCCACCGACGCCACCCGAGCCGCCACCGCCAGGACCCGTCCCCGCACCGAAAAGATCAGCGACACAGAGGCCTCCGCCATCGCCGGAAAGGGGCGTGCGAAAACCGAAAAGGTTCCGTCGAAACCGGCCCAGTTGGAGGTCCTCACCGGCACGAAAAAGGGAGAGCAGATCCTCCTGGCGGCCGAAAACACCATCGGTCGGGACAAGGGGAACATCCTCTTTTCCGATGACCGGGGTGTTTCCGGGGAACATGGCCGTATTACCTACGATCGGGGCACCTACTTTCTCTCAAACGTCAGTCTCACAAATCCGGTCAAGGTCAACGGTAACGCCATCGAAGAAGAGCATGAGCTGGCCGAAGGGGACGAAATCCTCCTGGGCACCGTCAAAGTGAAATTCAGTTTCATGGGATAGGTGATGCAGCCGTTCCCGATACCATAAAAAAATACGAAGGGGGCGCCCGACCGAAGATCGGAGCGTCCCTTTTTTTCCTACGGTGGACATCGATGCGCCGGAGGTGGGAGTGTGTTCCCGAGAGCGTGGAAGAGAAAAAACGTCATTTTCAGGAGCGATTGATATGAACAGAGAACATACAATGATGTGTGTCCGAATCGTCGGAACGGTGATACTGGGATCGGTTCTGCTGCTTTCCGGCGTGGGATTTGCCGCAGATACAACTCCGGCTGCGGAGAGTGATTCCCTCTTCATCGACAATGGATGGGATGTGGCGATCACATTCGGCGGCAGAGCGCCCTCGCCGTCCGAGAGGAGTGAGATCGAGCGGACCCTCCTGGCGGTATACGACGGATGGCGCACGCTCGATTTCGACCTGTATATGAGCGCCTGGTCGGTCGACGCCCTTCAGATCTTCATGGACGGGACGAGGAGAAACTATACCGCCATTTCCAACAAGCGCAAGAAGGATTTCGCCACGTACAGGCGGGTCGATGTCTATTGGGAAATGCTCAGTAATGAGATCAAGTACGAAAACCGGGCGTACGTCGCCACCCGATACACCATGACGTTTTATAAAAAGGACGGCACGAGCTTTTCCGAGGCCGCCGAGGAGCTGTACATTATGGAGCTCCAGAGCAACGGGCGCTGGCTGATCATTGAAAATTACGACTATATCGACATCCTGGAGTGATGGAACATATCAAGAGAGCGGCTCTCAGCCTGGCGGCGCTGTGTATCTGTTTTATGGCGGGTGTATCCTTCGGGGGCGATGATGTTCGGGCTTTCGATGACCGTGTCGTGTTCGTCATCGACGCGGAAAAGGCGTTCCTGGTGTACGAAGGCGCCGAATTAATCGCCTCGTTCCCCTGCGAGACCGGTTACGGCGGCATGGGAAAGACCCGGGAGGGGGACGGAAAAACCCCGGTGGGGGAATATCACATCGCGTGGATGGCGTCGGTGGAGGTGAACCGGGGACACACCGACAAGGGAAGCCCCGTCATCGAGGGGATGACCTGGTGCGACGAGACGGGACTCGTCTACGGCCCCGAGGGACGGAATGAGGAACGGCTCTGGACAGATGCCTACGGCGGGGAGGACGCCACGATCATGGGGCTTGATTATCCGAATGAAGAGGATGTCGCCCGGGGATACACCGGCGACTGCATCGAGATCCACGGGACCACCAGGCTCGTCGACGGAAAGCCGACCAGGTCTGCGGGGTGTATCAAGCTCACGGCAAAAGACGCAATCCTGCTCTACCACATGGTGGATGTGGGGACGCCGGTTATTATCTCGGTTAGCAGGGATACGCTCTCAGGGGCGTATCCCTTTTTTGATGAATGAACTTACTGACGATGGGTGCAGAAAGAGAGATGATATGATGAAACGTGACGGCGGAGGGTCTGTATGTCATCCATGAAGTATATCAGTCGGCGGCGTTTCCTGACAGGGTCCGGGGCGGCGCTTCTCGCCCTGGGGTCGGGATCGGTGGGGCTGTTTCACGGTGCGGTTGCCCGGGGGGCGGAGGGCCGCGGTTTTGAGACCGGGGTGAGTTATTTCGGAAGCCGGGACCCCGAACACGTAAAAAGGGATATGGAGGATATCATCCGGCATCACTGCACGTATGTTGTGCACACCTTCTCCGAGGCGGATTATCACTTCTATTCCGAGGCCATGCGGGAGGTGGTGCGCATCTCCAAAGACGCAGGGCTCACCGTCTATATCGATCCCTGGGGTGTGGGGGGCGTGTTCGGGGGCGAGGCGTTTTCACGATTTGTCATGGAGCACCCGGGGGAAACCCAGCGGCTGGCCGACGGCACGCCGCTTCCCGCTGCATGTATCAATCGGCCGACCTTTCGGGAATTCATGGACGGCTGGATCGACACAGCTGTGGAGACCGGCGCCGACGTGCTTTTCTGGGACGAGCCGCATTTTTACATCCCCAGGGCCGTGTGGCGGGGAGAACAGGGAGAAAATGAATGGGCCTGCAGATGCGACCGGTGCCGGGAGCTGTTTCGAATTCAATACGGGGAGGAGATGCCTGAGCTGATGACGGATGAGGTTGTCGCCTTTCGGGATCGATCCATCGTGGACTTTTTTACCAATGCATCGGCCCGGGGGGGCGCGGCGGGTTTGAAGAACGCCGTGGTGATGCTTCCCCAGGAAAGCCACCTCACCGGCGTATCGTCATGGGATCTCATCGCCGCCATCGACACGGTGGATATCTTCGGCAGCGATCCCTACTGGTACGCCTTCAGACAACCCGTGAGAGAGTTCGTCGCCTCCACCACCGAGAAGGTGATCGGTGTGTCCGCCGAGTACGGAAAGACACCCCAGATATGGGTGCAGGCCTACCGGGTGCCGGCGGGTAGGGAACAGGAGATTTCCGACGCGATATCGATCGTTGCGGACCTGGGGATAAAAAACATCGCCGCGTGGAGTTTTCGGGGAGGCGCGCCCATGAACCTGCAAAGCGACAATCCCGATCTGGTCTGGGAGGTGCTGGGAACGGCGTACGGGAGACTCCATGAAGATCTATAGGGGGCACCGTACTCGTTTCTCGCCGTCCGGACGACTTGTCGGTTGCCTGCGGCCTGATCGTATGCTATCATCAGGGGCATCATAGATTCTCCACCGGTTTCTCGATACGTTGCATCTCTTTTTTGTCCGGCGTTCATCGCTTCTATACATACTGGATATGGAATGGAATCATGAAACAGGTATTTCTTATTATCGGTCTTGACGGCGGCACGAAACGATTTGAAACTTCACGTCCCCTCATCACCGTCGGAAGGCGGAAAAGAAGCGATATCGTCCTGAAGGGGGCGAGGATATCTCGGGATCACGGATTTTTCAAGGTCAACGGCGCGCATCTTGATTATCATGACACCAGCTCCAATGGAACATTCATTAACGGGGAGCTGGTAAAAAACGACTCCCGGAACATTGTCGGCGGAGATATTGTGGAGTTCTGGGGGGAGAGCATCACGGTGCTCAGCAAGGTGATCGCCGATATCAGGACGCCGCCGGGAGGGATCCCGTCTCGAGCCGAGAGATCGAGGGCACAGGGCAAAGGGGCCGGCGGGTCCCGACCGGTCATGCCTGAGCCCGCGACATCCATCTACCGAAACATCTACAGGAGTTACAAGCTCCGGGGTCTTGCCATCTTCGTTCTCTACGCCGTTCTGCCTCTGTGGATCATCGGCCTGATCGTTCATATTATAAGCTCCATTCAGGCGTCGCTGCTTTCGCGTAAAAGGCGGGCGGTCGTGGTCGGCCGCAGGCTTCTTTCCGTCCTGTGGATCTGGGCGCCGATATCGCTTGTTCTGGGGCTGTTTCTTCTCACCCGGAACTTCCCGGAATGTGTCGTGTCCCGATACATTATGGGGTGTGTAGCGGATTTTTTCTGAACGGGGAAAATTCATGGCACTCTGCTCCCGCTGTGGGTATGATAATCCTGAATCGGCACGCTTTTGCCTCGAATGCGGCGAGCGCCTTGGTCACGGGGGTGACCTTTTTATCGGAACCCTGATCGTCGATCGTTTTCGGGTCGATGAGCGTCTGGGGGAAGGGGGGATGGGTTCGGTCTATCTGGGCGTAGACCTCGCAACAGATGAGGCGGTGGCTATCAAGATACTTCACCCCACCCTGGCCCGGGATGAAAAATTCCTGACCCGCTTTGAAAACGAGGCGAGGCTGGCCGGCTCGCTTGACCACCCGAATATCGTCCAGGTGCGGGATACCGGCATGGTCCGGGATACCTGCTACATCGTCATGGACTATCTCCCCGGCGGGGATCTGTCCGACCTCATCAGGAAGCGACGAACGCTGTCGGTGGTTGAATCCTTCCGCATTGCGGCCCAGGTGGCCGACGCCCTTGACTACGCCCATGGACAGGGCATCATTCATCGAGACATCAAGCCGGGCAACATCATGTTCACCGATACCGACATGAACGGCTCGGTCGTCATCACCGATTTCGGAATCGCCAAGGCGATGGGCGTCAAGGGGCAGACCACCCCCGGCACCACCATGGGCACTCCCGAATACATGAGCCTTGAACAGGTGAGGGGCAGGGAACTGGACGGGCGCACCGATATCTACTCTCTGGGGGTGGTGATGTATCAAATGCTCACCGGCATCTCACCCTTTCGGAGGGAGGAGGGTGGAGAATCCCAGGGGGCGGTCTCCACCATTGCGGCCATACTGGACGGTGAGGCGGAGCCGATAGAAAGGCTGCGCCCCGATATAGACAGGCGGGCGGAGTTGGTGGTCAAAAAGGGCATGGCGAAAAACCGCACCGACCGGTACCAGAGCGCCGAAGAGCTCCACAAGGCGATGTATAAGGCGGTGGGGAGGCGGGCGCTGTCGAGTGATCAGGTGGGAGACGGGGGTTTTTTCAGGCGTCTCTTTTCACGGACGCCCCGGGTTCCCTCCGTGGATGTCCTCCCGGCCCGGGTCGAGACGATACCGTCCCCGCCCGCTGTAACCATGTACGGCGGCATGGGGCTGGGGCGGGCGCTCATGGTGGCGGTTCTGCTCGTCCTTATCATTACGGGGATAGTGGCGACGGTGCTCCTTGCCACTCAGACCCTGGTGCTCCCGGGATACTTCGATATCGAGCGTATCGCCCGGCATATCGACCTGGGAGGGTTCTCCCGCACCGGTGGTGGGGGGGGCGGAGGGAGCGGCGGCGGTGGTGTCGTATCTCCGCCGGAAGACGGGGGGGTGACCGAAGATGTGGCGGATCCGGGTGCGGAGACACCGGTCTCTCCGAAGGTGGAGGATGTGCCGTTGAAGGCCGATATCGGGCCGGTGAGTGTTTTTTCCTTCGATGGGGAGGAGAGGGGGGACCACGGGGTACTGTGGGCAAGAAACATGGCGGCCCCCCTGAGGACCTCCCCGGCGGTTGGTGACGGGGGTGCGTCGCCCGTGGTGTTCATCGGCTCCGGCGACGGCCGGCTCTATGCCCTGGACGTCCTGACGGGCGAAGTTCTGTGGCGTGCCGATTCCGGAGGGGAGATCCTCTCCTCTCCCCTGTATTATAAAGACATGGTCCTCGCCGGTGAATACAACGGCCTCCTTTTTTCCTGGAGCGCGATCGGCGGAGATAGAATATGGAGATACAGGACCCCGGGCGGGATTTTCTCGGCGCCTGCGGCCGCGGACGACACCGTGATTATCGGCGGAGACGAGGGGGTGATCTCTGCTGTGGACGCCCTGACCGGAGAGGAGTTGTGGATTTCCGATGTGGGTGGGGATATCTATGCACAGGCGGCGATTTGGGGGGACACATTGTTTGTCGTGAGCCTGGATCATTTCCTCTATGCGGTGGACGCCACCTACGGCACGAATATCTGGCGGTTCGAGGCGGGAAGCGCCCTGTACGCCGCCCCCAGCACGTACGGGGGATGGGTGTTTCTGGGCGATGCCGGCGGTATGCTCTACGCCCTGGACGCCGAAACCGGCGCCCTGGTCTGGCGCAGGAAGACAAATGGATCGATTTTCTCCCCGCCCGCTATCAGCGGCGAAACACTCTACGTCGGCAGCGCCGATGGATATATATACTCCCTCGATGCGCGAACCGGGGCGGCCTACTGGAGGGTGAAGACCGGCGCAGCGGTGGGGTCGACCCCGTTTGTGCTGACCGACGGGGTGGAAATAGGCGAAGAATCCGACTCCCCGAATTCGCCGGCGGGGGAGGCGATGTTGTTTTCCGCGGGCGAGGTCGCCCCCCTGGGGCACATCGAGTGGACCGGCATGGATGATACCTACGACGGAAAGGCGCCGGTTGAGGGGGTCGTCTACGTGGGAAGCCGGGATCATTCCCTCTACGCCCTCGACGCCGCCACGGGCGGGCTGTTGTTTCGCTTCGATACCGGGGGGGAGGTGGATTCATCCCCCGTCGTCGTCAGACTGGATATCACGGTGGAATCGGGGAATGCCCCGGATGAGGACATCGATGAGGCCGAAGCACCCGCCGATACCGTATCCCCGGAGGAGGGGGGGGAAGACGGCGTGTCCGCCGGGGGAGAGGTCGTGACGGTATCGAAGCCGGTGATCTTTTTCGGCAGTGACGACGGGTATCTTTACGCGATCTGGTAGGATAAAAAAACGCCGCGCCCAGATCCGAACGATCGGATGAGGGGCGCGGGCGTGGAATTATATCGTATAGTATCAATGAGTGTGAGGAATCCATGATTTTAAAAAAAATACATCGTATCGGCATAGGTATCGTCTGTGTGGTGGTTTTTACGGTCGGTGCCTGGGTTCAGGCCCAGGATACCCCGGAAGAGACGCCACCGACGGGTGATGAGACAACCACCACGACCGACGATATGTCCTGGCTGTTCGGAAAAGATGCCGGCGTCATCACCTTTTCCGACTTCGATCTTTCCGAATATCCCACCATCTCGCTCTACCTTTCCATCACCGATCAGGAGGGGCGTCCCGTCGACATTTTGAACATTGAAGACCTTACGGTTCTCGAAGAGGACACTCCCGCGGAAAACCTGGAGCTTGTGCCCACCGATCCGGTGCGGGACCCGCTGACGGTTGTGCTTGCCATCGATATCTCCGGCAGCATGGCGGGCACCCCGCTGGCCAGGGCGAAGGAGGCGGCGGAAGTCTTTGTAGAGCTTCTTGAGCCGCAGGATACGGTGGGATTGGTGACCTTCGATCACAACGTCTATGTGAATGTGCCGCTGACCGATGATCACGACGAAGTCATCGATGTCATCCGGAGTCTGGAATACAAGGGGGATACGGCCCTCTACCAGGCCGTTATCGACTCCTCGAAGCTTCTTTTAGACGTTACGGAAGGGCGCCGGGTCGTGGTGGTCCTGACCGACGGCAGAAACGATAAGGCGAACAGCACCGCCACGGAGATGGACGCCGTGACGGCCGCCAACGAAGCCCGAGCGATGGTCATTACCGTGGGGCTGGGCAACCAGATCAACACGACGGTCCTGGACGGCATCGCCTCGGAGACCGGCGGACGGTTCTTTTACGCCCCCACGCCGGGAGATCTGAATGACGTATACGAGCTGATATCCGAACAACTCCATTCGCTCTTCCGCCTCTCTTTTACCTCTCCATTCCCGGAGCGGCCGGATCGGGTGGTCCTTATCCATACACTGGCGGTTTCCCTAACGTATCGGGGGGAGGAGATCAGCGGATCCAGAGATTTCCTCGCATCCACCAATCCCCCGCCGGCCACGGGCCTGATTATGGAGTACCAGGAGAAAAAACGGATCGAGGAGGGATGGAAAAATGCGTTCATCGCGCTCCTGGCGGTGGGGGCTGTGCTGATTGTGGTGATTCTCCTCGTGCTCATCACCAGGACTGTGAGAAAGAGAAGGTAAAAACACGGACGGAGACGATCCCGTGTTTTAAAACCGGAGTATGGTGAAAGCATCGGCGATGCGGCTGTACGGAAGGTTTCATCGGGAGGAGGTGTGTTGTGGGAAAGACAGTAATCGGCAATTATCATCTCGTCGAGGAAATCGGCGAGGGGGGAATGGGGATCGTCTATCGGGCTAAACAGGCGGGTCTGGACAGGATCGTCGCCCTCAAGGTGCTTCTTCCCCATCTGTCCGCCCGCGAACGCTTTGTGGAGCGGTTTTTGAGGGAGGCAAAAAACGCCGCGACCCTGGATCACCCGAATATCGTGACGATCTACGAGGTAGGGGAGGATGAGGGGACCTACTTTTTTTCCATGAAATACATGGAGGGGGGAGACCTGGAGGATGAGCTCTCCCGGGGACCGATACCGATAGAACAGGCCGTAGACATCATCCGGCAGGTGGCACAGGGGCTGGCCCACGCCCATGAAAAAGGCGTCATCCACCGGGATATCAAGCCCGCGAATATCATAGTGGACGAGACCGGACGGGCGGTGATCACCGATTTCGGCATCGCCAGGGCCGCGTGGGAGGAGCGCCTGACGGACGCCGGCATATCAATGGGGACGGTGGAGTATATGAGCCCGGAGCAGTTTCGCGGAGAGGAGCCGGGACCGGAGAGCGATGTATACGCCCTGGGAGCAACCCTGTATCATGTGCTCACCGGCAGTTCCCCGTTTCCGGGAAAGACCACCCAGGAGGTGATGTATCAGAAATTTGAGGGTGCGCTCGTACCGCCGACACAAGTGAACACTGCACTCCCCGAATGGACGGACCATGTCGTGGGCGCCGCAATGCGGGAGGATCGGACGGAGAGGATACAATCGGCCCGGGAGTTTATCGAAGCCCTCGAGCATCGGGAGGTGACGTCCCCGCAGGCTGTGGGTGCGCTCGTGGCGGAAGCGGTGCCGCATGCGGATGACGGGGCGGGCGAACTCCCTCCGGCCGCACCCGCTCAGGATGTGAATAAATCTCTGAGGGTTTTCAAAAAAGTGATCGTCGGTGTCCTGGCGGCGTGCATCGCTCTGGGTCTGGCCGTCACGGCTCTGTTCGCCGTCAAGGCGCTTACGGGGAGAACGCAACCCACCCCCGGGATGATCCCGGAAGGGGGGACGACGGCGCCGGCGATGGCACCACCGACGATGGAGTCTCCGTCACCGGCGCACACCCCATCGGCACCGGCTCCCGCCCCCGCCCCGGCGCCGACTCCCGAGCCGTCGGTGCGCTACGGCGTTATCACCGGGGATAACGTGAACATCAGGTCCGGCCCGGGGGTTGGCTACGATAAAATCACCCAGCTTGATTCGGGGGATTCCGTGACCGTTCTGGATGAGAGTCTCGCCGGGAATACATCGGAGGGAAAACTCTGGTCGGACACCACGATATCCCTGGAGCACGGCGGCGGCATGACGTTGAGCGGGGGGTATGCCGTGACGGTCGTCGGGGAGGACGGCCGGAACTATCGAATTCGGTTCGACGTGGACGGCACGGGGTATTATGGGTATGTCCCCAAGGCCGACGTGAAACTGTTTATCGACGATTACTGGTACCAGGTGGAGACACCGTCGGGTCTGATCGGATGGGTGATCGATGATTACGTCGGAATCTACTGATGGTGTCGGGGAAACGCGGCACCGCGGCGGCGATTAACACTATTCAGGGAGAACAACACATGAGGGATATATCGGTACGGAACGTATCGTTACTTATTAAGAGAGCGACTCTCTTTTTCGTTTGTCTTGCGGTGCTGTGTATCGTGTCGGGAACGGTGATGGCCCAGGGCCAGCAGCCGCCCCGGGCGGGGAGCGGGAGCGATTCAACCCTCCTTGAGCCGGCGGTCGGACCGGGGGGCGATGTGGTCATTAAGAACGCCTGCGGCGCGTATACGGAAAAGCTGGGGATAGACCTATTGGCCGCGGGAAGACGGGCCGTGACCGACGCGGGATTCGCCGTCAAGAGCGAGCTTTTTCTACCGATCTATCGATTCGAGACGTTTATCCACTATTACCCCGGCGACGAGGCCGCTGCGGAAAGCCTTCGCCGGGCCGTGGGAACGGGCACGCTTATAGAGGACGATACCCTGACCCCCGGGCTTTTGAAGGTTATTCTGGGGGCAGACGCCGTGGCCCGCCTGATCTCGACGACGCCCCGGGAGCCCGTGGTCTATATCCTGGACGCCACCGGCGCGGAAAACGAGGTATCACCTGCGGTGGTGCTTTCATCGGTCCTGGCCGCTGCGGATGACGGGGAGGGCGTCTATACGCCGGTTTCCGTCAATAAGGGGATGGAAGAGACGACGATCGTCTATTATCCGATGGGCGGCGGCGGGCGGGCCGGTGAGCTTGTGACGATCGTGGGGATGGGTTCCGTGCGGATGGTGGCGGGGCTTTCGGATTATTTCGTGGTGCTGGCCCCGGATTACGCGGGGGAGGACTGGAAGAAGTTGCCGTCGTGGGAGCCGACCGAGGGGGAGGAGTATTCGATCGTTATTGATAAGAGTAAATACATCCTGGAGGTCAGAAACAGCGCAAATGAGACGGTCTGTGAGTTTCCAGTCTCCATCGGGTCGAATCCGGACCTCCAGGATAAGGAACGGGTGGGGGACTGCCGCACACCGGAGGGGGAATTCACCGTCGAGAATATTCATGATGCGTCGGGCTGGCGGTATGAAGACGAACTGGCCTACGGTCCCTGGTTCATCCGGCTTGTGACCCCCCCCTGGACCGGCATCGGCATCCACGGCACCAACGAGGAATACCTGATCGGCGCTCCCGCCACCCACGGCTGTATTCGGCTCAATCCCATAAATATCGACAAGGTCAGGCGGGCGGTGGATATCGGAACAAAGGTGACCATTGTTCCATAATCGGGGAACGTCGAGGGGAAAAGAGGTGAGGACGAGAGTTTTTACCAAGTGATGCATACAGATACTTCATCGTGAAGTGTGGAGAGAGTATGATGTCGATAATGATTCTTGTTTTTTTTCTACTATTGATCATCCTTCTGGGCGCCGCCATCGTGTTTGTTCTCGTCACACAAAGACGGTCCGGGGATGGTTCCCCGTCTCCCTCGGGAGAGCGACCGGTTTTCAGAGCGGAATTGTCGGAAGCCTCACACACGGCCGTCAGCCTGAAGCCCAAAAGCGGCGGCACATCCCGGGATGAAACGGTTGCATCCGGATCCATCGGTAATTATGAGTTGATCAGCGAGCTGGGCGAGGGGGGCATGGGGATCGTCTACAAGGCCAGGCAGGCCACCCTGGATCGGATTGTGGCGCTGAAGGTGTTGCTCCCCAACCTTTCCCGGAAGGATCGATTCGTTCAGCGCTTCATGCGGGAGGCGAAGAACGCCGCCACCCTGGATCACCCAAACATCGTTACCATTTACGAGGTGGGTGAGGATAACGGCTCCTACTATTTTTCCATGAAATATGTGGAGGGCGAGGACCTGGACCAGCTCGTGGAGCGGGGGCCGCTCTCCGTTGATGACGCTTCGGCCATCGTCCTCCAGATCGCCGGGGGGCTTGCCCATGCCCATGAGCGGGGCGTGATTCATCGGGATATCAAGCCCGCGAACATTATTCTGGATACCACCGGCAGGGCGGTCATTACGGACTTTGGCATCGCTCGGGCGGTATGGGAGGAGCGAATGACCTCCACCGGTATGTCGATGGGGACCGTGGAGTACATGAGCCCGGAGCAGTTCAAGGGGGGCGATGTGGACGAAAAAAGCGATATCTACGCCCTGGCCGCCACGTTTTATACCCTCATCACGGGCAGCTCCCCGTTTCCCGGCGCTACCACCCAGGAGGTGATGTACAAGAAGTTCAAGGAGGTGCCCATCCCGCCCACGGAGATCAATCGATCCCTCCCGCCCTGGGTGGACCTCGTCATCGCCCGGGCAATGGCCGAGGATCCGGCCGGGCGCTACCCGACGGCGAGCGATCTCGCCCGGGATATCCGGGCGGGGCTGGAGGGAACGCTGGGGGCGGCTTCCGTGGAACCGGAGGGTGAGAGGGAGAAAAAAGGGAGAGAGGCCGGGGCGGCGCCCACACAAGAGGAACCGGAGGCTCCTCTGGAGGCAACCGTTCCCGATGAGGCCGGCGTCCCGTCTGGGGCGGACGGGAAGGAGGCCTTTACCCCCGCCGAAGAAGGGGATATCGCACCGGATGCGGCGCTTTCAGGTCATGTGCCCTTCCCCGTCGAACAAACGGATCAAAGAAGAAAAATACTCTTCATTTTCGTGGGCGTGCTTGCGGCTGTGTTTGTGTTTCTCCTCGGTTCCATCGGTTTCTGGGTGATGAAGCATACAATCATCCCGAAGGTCACCGGCGGCGGTGCTCCCGGGGGAGGTTCCCCGATGTCCGGCGGAAGATTGTTCGGCTCCGGCTGTGATGATTATCTCGACGAATCGATCATCAGATCGGTGTTCGCCTCCACAGCGAATGAAGAGGGGGCGAGTTACGACCTGATGAATGTCTATTACTTTGAGGGCTCGTTCACCGCCCCGAACAGGCGAGAGGCGATCGTGTCCTTTGAGGATTACAACCAATCCAACGTCAGTGAGGTCTCCGAGGTGTGGCTCATCACCTGTGACGGTGGATGGCACAAAGAACTCCTTGTCATTGAAGGCGACTACTGCGAGATAAATACAGTCGACGTCAACAATGATGGAGTGGATGAGCTGGAGGCATATGTCAGCAATTACTCCTCGGGCTTCGGCGGTGTTGCCTACTACCTGTTCGCCCTGAAAGGGGGGTATGTCAATACCGTGTATACCGTCTTTGGGGAGGACCAACTGGGCGCCCCCAGCGACTGGGCGTATAATGCGGATCACTATATATATTTCGAAGATCGAGACGGAAACGGAATTCTGGAACTGATCGATGAGCTGACCTACACTTATTATTCCTATGATTACCACTACAACGAGTGGGAATATCAGAGCGACGAGTATTATATCTATGTCTACACGTTTGGACTGGATGGATCCGGGGATCTATATTTGGGCTCCTATGAATAGATAATACCATCGCTCTCCACCTCCGGCAAAGAGATGAGAAGGTGCAAACTGGACCATATCAGAAACGTAACAGGGATCAATTATGGGACCTGGAGATGAATTGAAAATCACCCTGGGCGGCAAGACCGATGTCGGTCGGGTGCGTGAGAAGAATGAAGACAGCTTCGTGGCCATGACCATCAATGAAGAAGATCGCGGTAGCCTCGGAGTCCGGGCGGTCCTGGTGGTTGCCGACGGTATGGGGGGGCATGTGGGGGGAGATGTGGCCAGCAGGACGGCTGTCAGGACCGTCATGGACGCAATGCGTCCGTCCGGGTACTCCCGCCTGGAGACGCTGGGAGAGACCGTACCGGAAGCCGTGGCCGGGGTCGTCCGGGCGGCGGACGAGCGGGTCCGAGAGGCGGGGGGCGGTGGCGATAAGCCTCCGGGAACCACGTTCACCGGGGTGTTTGTCGTCGGGAATCGGGCGTACATCGGGCATGTGGGAGACAGCCGGGCCTATCACCTCAGAAACGACGAGATCGTACCGGTTACCGAGGACCATTCCTTTGTGGGAAAACTCGTCCGGGAGGGGAAGCTCACGCCCGAGGAGGCGAAGGACTTCCCCCAGAAAAATATCATTTTGCGCTCTCTCGGTGCGGGGGAGCCGGTGACGGTGGATGAGCCGGTCGAGCTGTTTCTCCAGGACGGTGACGTGCTGTTTCTCTGCTCCGACGGGCTATGGGACCTGGTCGGCGAGGAGGAGATCCTGGGGGCGTTTCACGGAGAGCGAAGCGTCCAGAAGGCGTGCGAACGGCTGGTGGATCTGGCGAATTTCCGGGAGGGGCACGATAATATCACCGCCGTCGCCGTCCAGTTCGGCAGGTTTAAAAGAAACAGGACCCTCGCCCTTGCCCTGCCCCGGACCGGTCCGATTACGGAAAAAATCATCACCACCGAAGAAAAGGATGGGGAACATGTGCGGCGGGGGCCTGAAAATATCAATATTCGCACCATCCTTATGACGGCGGTGGGTGTATTGAGCCTTGTATTTATCTTTCTGGTATCATATGTGGTGGCGCACCTCGCCGGGGGAAGCGGAAACGAAGACCGATCGAAGAACGACGGGCCGATCGCCCCGTCGGAGTTGATGATCGAAACGTCTCCGGGCACGCTGCCGGCGCCGGCAGTCGGGCCGGGTTTCCCCAATATACCCAGCGGGGCCCCCGATTCCGAGACGCCGCCCGGGGGGGAAGACTCGGATACGGATGCCGGCGGTGCGGTCTCATCGACCACGGACGATCCCCCACGAATGGAAAGCGGCGATACACCTTCCGCCGATTCGGTCATCCCGGAACCGACAAAAACAATCCCGGGAGAAGGGCAATATTAATCCGATAATCTGATGAAGCCCAAAGAAGCTATCTCATTCTGGTATCACGCATTGAAACATGTCGTCATCACCGGGGATCATAATATATAGAAAATCGGGAAAGCGAAAAGGGCGAAGCAACGGTATATGATATTTTACCCGTCTCGGCGATCCGGACACGGCCGGACCTGTGATACGACGGGCGGGGCGCCGTTTTAACACCATCGGGACGCATCACGGAAAAGGAAAAGATAATGGCACGATATCTCTTCACAAACGGAACCATTATTACTATGGAACATGAAGATGATCAACATACTGCCTGTGCGGTCATCGACGACGTTATCGCGGGAACGGGCACGATTTCTGAGATGAAAAAGCTTCTGGTCTCGGACTTCGTTGAGGTAGACATGCACGGTGGTGTGCTGCTGCCCGGTTTTACCGACTGTCACCTTCATATGGTGCTGTCCTCCTTTTTTACCATGAACCTGGATCTGGCGAAGGTTGCGTCGGTCAAAGAATTGCTGACGATCGTTCGTGATCGGACAGGAGAAGTTGAGCCGGGGAAGTGGCTTTTGGGCATGCGGTTTCGGGAGGATGATTACAAAGAAGGCAGGATGCCGACGCTTTTGGAACTGGACGAGGCGGCTCCTAAAAACCCACTGGTGCTGCTCAGGTACGATGGGCACAGCGCCCTGGTCAACACCCTGGCCCTGAACGCCGCCGGAATCACGATTGACACCCCCGATCCCGAGGGCGGGGTCATCGGGAAGAAGGACGGGAAGCTCATTGGTGTATTGAAGGAGCTGGCCATCCAGCCGGTCATATCAGCCATGCCGATACCCGAGATGGAGGAGTTCCGGCGGGGAAGTATGGAATTCGTTCAGCGACTCCTTTCCTACGGCATCGTGTGTGTGCATAATATCCTGCAGACAGGAGAGGACGGACCCTCAGGCGGACTGGGGCCTTTTGAGGTGCCGATCTTCAAACTGTTCGAGTCGGAGATCCCGATCAGCTCATATCCGCTGATCGCGGCCCCGGACGCCGCCGAGGCGGTGAAGGTGATCATCGAGCAGTTCGGGGGGGAGAAGAAGGACGGCCGCGTATGCGGCGGGGCGTTGAAGATGTTTGCCGACGGCACCTTCGGCAGCCGAACCGCCTATTTCACCGAGGATTATCACGACCAACCCGGCGAGCGGGGGATGCTGGTCAAGAACCTGGAGTTTCTGAAACAGCTCATCTTTTCCGCTCATGACGAGGGGGTCCAGGTGGCGGTGCACGCCATCGGGGATCGGGGAGTGGCGGAGATGGTGGATATATTCTTAGAAGCGCAGAAATCTCTCGGAAAGAAGGGGCTCAGGCATCGCATCGAACATGCGGGCATGATCGCCCCGGAGCTGTTTTCGAAGATCAGGGAGGCGGAGCTGATCCTTTCCTTTCAGCCTTCCTTTATCGTATCGGAGGGCTCCTGGATGAAGACCCGGGTGGGGGAGCGCCTCTCTCGGGTCTATCCGATACGGTCTGCCATCGACGGGGGAATTCCGGTGTGCGGCGGGTCCGATTCCCCCATTGAGGACCCGAACGTGATGGCGGGGGTCTGGGGGACGGTGATTCGGGACGGATTTACCGCGGATCAGGCACTGAGCGTGTTCGAGGCCCTCTCCCTGTATACCCGCTGGGCGGCGTTTGCCTCCTTTCAAGAGGGGCTCCGGGGGACCATTACGCCGGGATTGCCGGCGGACCTTGTGGTGCTGGATAAAAATCCTCTGACGGTTCCGCCCGAGTCCCTCAGGGATATTCTGGTTATGAGGACCGTCATCGGCGGCGAGACGGTGTGGGAACGCTGATCTTTTTAGACTTCATGTAAAAACATGGGAACTTACGTGATCAATGAAACGAGGTAATTCGACATGGGACACATGAAGGAAAAATTTCCAAACCAGCTGTATTACATGATTCTGGCAACAGCCGAGGAGATCCTGGGCAAATCGGGCCTGAACGCGATTCTCAATTACAGCGGTATGACCAAGTTCAGGGACAACTTTCCTCCGAATAATATGGAGGAAGAGCATCCCTCCGGAGATTTTTCGGCTCTGATGCGGGGATTTATTGATGTGATGGGAGAGCAGGGGGTGCGCCCGATCATGTTTCGGGGCGGCATTAAAGGATTCGAGATAATGAACGAGCAGTTCCCCGAGCTCTTCAACATCGACGGCATCACCCCAAAAGAGCGGAATGTCGAAGAGGCGTTCCAGGAGTTTCGAAGAATTTACGGTATCATGGTGGAGGCGTCACGGGTGATCCAAGGTGACATCTTTACCTATTATGACGTGGATGAGGGTGTGGTGCTGGAAATAGCGCCGTGTCACTGGTGTATTGGTGTGAAGGCCGAAAAGCCGATTTGTCATGCCCAGCTTGGATTCCAGTTCGGCATCGCCCGGTGGGTGACCGGTCGGGGAATCAAGGTGGAGGAAACCCACTGCATTGCCACCGGCGATGCGATGTGTCGGTTTGTGATGCATCGGCCCGAAGAATAGTCGATTGCTGTCGGTGAAGTTTGAGGAGTTGCCAGATGAGCGTGGAGCGTGACACAAAAGCGAGGTTGAGCAGACGACAATTTCTAAAGGGGAGCGGTGCGGCCGCAGGCCTTTTTGTTGGGGGGGGGTACGGTTTTTTAACCTCCTGTGCACAGGGACCCTGGAACGCCGATTTTGATATGGTAATCCGGGGCGGTACGGTGTGTGACGGCGTATCGGCGTTGATGTATCCGGCGGATGTGGGGATTGTGGGGGAACGCATCATCGCCGTCGGAGAGCTTTCCGGTATGGCCGGGAAGGTCATTAATGCCGAGGGGCTGATCGTCGCTCCGGGATTCATCGACGTGCACAATCACAGCGATTTGACGTTCGAGCGGGCCGGATGGAAGAAAAACCTGGCATACATTATTCCCTCCTTCAAGGGTAACTATAACTACGTGAGTCAGGGTGTGACGACGGTGGTGACCGGCAACTGCGGATACGGGTATGTTGATCTTGAATACTGGTTAGACATGGTGAACCGGATCGGTTTCGGGACCAATGTACTGCACCTGATTCCCCATGGGATCGTCCGAGAGGAGCTCTTTGGGGAAGACCAGCCGACGACACTCACAAAAAAACAGAAAGACAGACTTATCGGCAGGATCAGGGAAATAATGGATATGGGTGCGGTGGGGATATCAACGGGGCTGGAGTACTATCCCGGTTTTCTGACCGATACCGACGAGCTGGTGGAGGTTTCCCGGGAGGTGGCGAAGCGGGGGGGGCTGTACGCCACACACATGCGGGATGAATCCGGCGCTCTGGATGAAAACGGTGTGTTTGGTGTGGTTGCCTCCATCAGGGAGGCGGCCCACATCTGCCGCGAGGCGGAGATCCCGGTTCAAATTTCGCACCTGAAGGCCTCGGCTCCCCACAACAATGTAGCCGCCCGGGACATTCTGGAGGCGATCGAATCGGCTCGGAGCGAAGGACTGGACATAACCGCCGACCAGTATCCCTATGACGCCGGGAGCACCCAGCTGACGATACTGCTGCCTGTCGAGATGGTGTATCAGCAGGGCATCCGGGATGAATACCGAACGAAGGAGAAAAGGGGGGAGGTGACGCGGGCCATCGGTGATGTCTTCGAGTATCTCCCACCGGAGAAGATCCTCATTAGCGTGATGTATGAGGGAGAGAAATCCTGGGAGGGTAAAACGCTTCAAGAGATCGCCGTTGATGTGGGGAGGGACCCGGCACAAATTTACACGGAGATGGTGTGCGACATGCCCGCGCCGCTTGGGATTTTTTTCATAATGGAGATGGAAACCGTCCGGGAATTGATGACGGCGGATTACGTCATGACATCATCGGACGGTATGGTCATCCCGAAGGGATTTTTCAAGCCCCATCCCCGGTTGTATGGCGCGTTTCCGAAAAAGATCCGCCGGTTTGCCCTGGATGAAAAAATCATAGGTCTCACCGAGTGCATCCGATCCATGACGTCGCTGCCGGCCGAAAAATTCAATATCTCGAACCGGGGCGTCATACGGCAAGGCGCCTATGCGGACGTAACGATTTTCAATCCCGACACCATCATGGATACGGCGACGTACCAGGATCCCCACCAGTACGCGGACGGCATCGAGTACGTATTGGTAAACGGGGTGGTGGCCGTCGACGGGGGGGAGTTGACCGGAGATCGGGGGGGACGGGGGGTGAGGCGGGGCGACACATAAACCGCCGTGATACATGTATAAACTATGGGCACGAACAGAAAGGCGACGGATAACGGGACGATCTGCTCGTGTGCGACATACCTGATACGATGAGACCGATCCCGGCGGATTCCTTCCCGCGTTCGAGTCACCAGAAACCCTGGGTGCCTTAAAAATATGATCATGGAGAAACGTGTTTTTTTCTTTGTGTCGCATCTTTTTTTTGCTACAATGTTCATGTGTGCCGCAGGAGGGAGTCTTCTCCGTTATACCGTTGGTATATGTGGTGATCGTTCACATCATTTTCGTCATGAATGGATCTTGACACATCGTATCTCGCTTTCCCTGTTGATATTTTTCTCATCGCTCTCACCCGGCAGCCTCGCACATCAAACGTGTTATACATCTCAGATGTTTCTCTTGTAGCGCATCAGGGCGATTGTATTGATTGCTCCGTGTCGAAAAACCTGAGGAGGAGTGTATGGGTGCAAACAGAAAGGGATCTCTGGAGCCGATTCCTTTGATTGCTGTCTGTGTCTTCTTGACACTGGTCTTCGGCGGCGTTGTGGAGGCGTCCGAATCCTCCGCCCTCTCTTCGGACTGGTCTGTAATTATAGAGATAACAAAACTTTTGCTCTGGTCGTTTTTGATATCTGTGGTTCTCCTGATGGTCGTACTGATCGGTTCCGCCCAGGCATTTATCCCCCTGGATGCGGGAGAGACGGCGGATACGGTCCTGTTCGATGTGATCGAGGATATCGGATCGATGTTCGATACCCTTGATCGGAAACTCCTTGCCGGACATATGAGTCGGGACGCTCACATCAAGGCGCGGACATTCCTGGAGGGAAGGGCGCGTTTCGACCGCGGGGGACAGATCATCCGGCGAAAGGCTGCGTAGACGGTTTCGTGAAACTGTCTGGGGTGTACACGATGTTCATCCGGTGCCGATGGATGAACCGTTGCGATACCTATGGCAGGGCGTTTTGTGCCGGGTAATTGATACCTCAATAGAGATAAGTAATGTACACGGGGTGCGGAAACAGACCGCGCCCCGTGTGTGTCTTTATGCGGGCCGCCGTGTGCGGCCCCTTTCGTGTATCATCATCGTCCTTGAGGGCAGACCAGGAGACACCGACCGCATTCGCTCTTTCGACCCAGGAGGGGCCAAAAACCCTCCCTGAAGTTGTTGCACCTATGGGCGTCAAGCAGGTTTTCCCGGGGTGTCCCCGGTCTCCATGGGAGGCCTGTGATGAATCTTCCGGGACAGGCTTCGACGCATGCGGCGCACGTGCCGCAGAGGCTCTTTGTTATGGGCGTGCCGGGGGGAAGCCTGCGGCCGATGAGGATGGTGGCGAGGCTGACCCTAGGGCCGAATTCCGGAGTGACAAAAAGGCAGTTTTTCCCGATCCATCCCAGGCCGGCGAGGACCGCCGCCGATTTGTGGGAGAAACAGGCCTTAAGGGTTTTTTGATCCTGGCCGCCCTGGGGGACGACGGCGTGGGAAATATCCCGCCGGTCGAGAAACCGTGATACATAGGCCGTGATTTGCGACATCCTCGATCGGACATCCTCAAGAATATGAAAAAACGTCTCCTCGTCGTCCGGGCGGGAGGGGGGCTCATAGGCCAGCATGATCGACAGGGCCGAGGGATATTCCCCGCAGAGGGGGGAGAGCCTTCGAGTATCGGCGATGCCCCATGCGGATACAGAGAGCGCAGACAAGGTTCGTACAAGGGTGGCGTACGCCTCGTTCATGAGAAAAAGTCCTTTTTATTGTTACGACACACAATGCCTGATATTTTTATGTTTATATCGACACCATCTCTCCGCCGGTGTTCCCAACATATTGTGTCCTCATCATTTACATATCCCGTATGTGTACATCCTCGGATGCACACGGCCCCATTATGTGCGTGCTTTCGTTAAAATTAAATATTTCTAATTTGTTTGACGCGCCCCCAATTATCCGATATTATTGGAAAAAATATTACAATTAATCAAAATAAACTATCATACTCATTATGTTTAAGAAAAACTATTATACCATTATTATCGCCCGGTCTCCCCAGGATCCCACATCCACCGTCAGACGAATCAGGATATCGAGCGTAACCCTTGGGATTACGTGTATCATGTTTGTGGGGATATCCTGTTTGATAGGGGTTATGCTCGCCCAATTTGTTCAGATGCGCCAAACGATTCAGGACCTCATACGCCTGACCGAAGAAAACCATCGGCATGAAGAGTGCCTTGCGGAATTCGAGGAGCTGTACTCGGATATAACCGGGCGCCTCGAGGGGCTGGCCGCCGCCAATTCCCGATTCTTCGAGATCGCCGGTATTGAGGACGGAATCAAGGGAGAGGAAATATTCGGTATCGGCGGTGGAGGCGATGGTGGAGGTCCGATCGATCTGAGCAATGAAGAGCAGTACCGGATAACGGTTGCCAGGCTGAACAGCGAGATAGAAGAGCTTACAGAGCGAACGGAACTCCAGGAAAGAAGTTTTACAGAGCTTATCAGTTTTCTCGAAGGTCAGGAAAACTTCCTTTCATCTACACCATCCGTCAAGCCGACAAAGGGATTCATCTGTTCAGGTTTCGGCTATCGTCGGGATCCCTACACCAAGAAGCTGCGAATGCATGAAGGAATCGATATCGCAAACAAGCACGGTACGCCGATTTACACAGGCGCCGACGGCATAGTATCCTTTACGGGCGTCAGGTCCGGATACGGGTTTTGTGTCGTCGTTGATCATGGATACGGCATGGAGAGCCTTTACGCCCACATGAGTTCCATCCTGGTCGACGAGGGGGACACGGTAAAGCGGGGGGTTGACAAACTCGGTTTAATGGGATGCACCGGAAAGTGTGTCGGCTCTCATCTCCACTATGAGGTGCATATCAACGGTGTTCCGGTGGATCCAATGAATTATATCCTCAATTAAGAGATAATTAAATTTTACTAATTTTCTTGACAGCTTGTGCGTATTTTGCTAAAGATATATATTGAGTGATTGTTTGTTCTCATTTTTTTCCTATACTATATGGGCTGTTTGGGTGTGGCGGTTGTATTTATGTTTGATGTGAATGCTCATATATGATGTTTGAAAAGATGTTTCGCAAGCAGTACTATACGATCGTCATTTCCCCCGACCAAGGATTCCGGTTGAAAAAAGTGCGGATTTCCAATCATGCACTTTTTTGCGTCGGACTTGCCACCCTATTTCTCCTGACCGTCGCCGTCAGCATGATCGCAACCTATTTTGATGTTCAAATAAAGGCCCTCGAGGTCTACGCCCTGATGGATGAAAACCTCCAATATACAGAGGAACTGGAGGGTTTTCAGGAGGAATATGCGGCGCTCAGTGCGAACGTATTGTCGCTGACCGAGATTGAAACGGAGCTTATGAGTATCGCATGCAGCGACGACGATTTCACCGGAGAGGACCTCTTCGGCATCGGCGGTCCCATGGGTGATGATTCAATGATCGGAAGGGAAAAACCGGATCAGGATGAGATTATCAGCGAACTGAAATCGGAAATTGAACTCCTGGAAGAAAAGGCCAGGATACGGGAAGAAAGTCTCCAGGAGTTGTTCAGCTTCTTGGAGGAACAGGAAAATCTCCTGGCCTGCACCCCCTCCGTGTGGCCCACACGGGGATTCGTCACCTCGGGTTTTGGATATCGCTGGGGCCGCATGCATGAAGGGATTGATATCGCCAACAGGCCCGGTACGCCGATTTACGCCCCGGCCGACGGGATTGTCACATTTTCCGGCATCAAGGGCGGGTATGGAAAATTCGTGGTAGTTTCCCACGGATTTGGATACCATACCGCGTACGGACATCTCTACAGTATCGATGTCAAGGAAGGGGACTTTCTCAAGCGGGGAGATTATATCGGTACCCTCGGCAATACCGGCCGTACGACCGGCCCTCACCTCCACTACGAGGTGCATGTCAACGGGGTTCCCGTCAATCCTGTATTGTTTATTCTCAACTGAAAACGGACGAGATAGGGCCGGTCATTACGGGCTTATCCGTATTATTTTGTAACCGTTTACTTTGTTAACAAAAAAGACGTATGGAAGGGAAACGGACGGAAGCATCTGATCTTACCGCCCGTTTTTATGCGTGGTTATGTAAGAGTGTATGCAGTCTATTCAGGGGGTTTTTCTTCAGCGGTTGATTTCGGCTTTTCTTCCGTGGCAGAAGAGTCGGTGTTTATTTTCGCTGATGCGTTTTTGAATGCATCCTTGAGGGCGCCGAATGCCTTTTCGAATCCAATCTTCAGCTCTGCCCAGGCTTCACCGCTGGTTCCCTTGAGTTCGGTGAATTTGACGTTTGCCGAAGACATGTTCTTTTTGAGTTCTTCAACCTGTTCGTTGTATTTCACGCGCAATTCGCCACCGGTTTTCCCAACCTTTTCAGCGAGCTTGTCTATATTGGTAGCCAGTTGTTTCAGTTGCTCTTCCAGTCTTACTTCATAACTCTTTTTCTCTTCCATATTGACTCCTTTACATGCGATAAAAGTAACTATATAATATCGGTATGATAGATGTATAATAATAAGATCATGCCATTTCAATTTGTATGATATTGTATCATATATGTTTGAATGATTCAAATTACTGTATATGTGAGCGACCGTCTCTCTATGTGTCTGTTTGACAATTGTCTTGTGGGCGACACGTTCCTGTGATGATGGTTCGTGTCGTGGCCGCTTTATCGTATACTTACCATCACATATCTCGGCAGGTGACACATGGCATCCATGAAAGAGAAGAATCGGACCTATTCGATCATTGTCGTATCTTTTTGCCTTATTGTTATGCTGACAATGGTGTATGTGAATCTTCCCCTGTTGTGGATCAAGAAGGCAAATAAATCGATAGAAAACGGCGATCTGAATACCGCATTGACGATGTTCAGCCGGGTGATCAAATACAGTACTGTGAATATATTTGGGCATGAGGACGATCAGGCTAAAGGATACTATGGTCGGGGAAGGGTCTATGAAAGGATGAAGGAATACGGCAAGGCCATTGATGATTATGATCAATACCTGGCGCTTCGCTCATCACCCGCAGAGGTATTCTATCATCGCGGGTACTGCTACCTGATGATTGAAGACTATTCGACGGCGGTGTCTGATTTTTCCCGTTGTATAGAGGAGGATGGTACCAATTCCGCCGCCTACTATTACCAAGGGTTTGCCCACGAGAAGATGGAAAGCGTCGAGATGGCGCTTGAAAGCTATTTGAAAGCCTGCGAGAGGGGCTCGCCGGAGGGGTGTAACGATTATAATAGGTTGTTGAAAGAGGTGAAGAGGGGCGGGGGATCCTCGGGATAGGCACCAGAGATATGTGTATAACGCCGATATGAAAAACGACCGACTTGGGTGTCGGTCGTTTTTCATGTTTTCCGTCCGGTATTATACGCTTGAATATTGTTCCTATTACTGCTATGTAGTATAGTCTCCGTATATGAGATGCTGTGTTTTTGAGGAAGGAAGGGAATATATTTATGAGGCGGTCGAAACATGGGAGGGATACCAGAGGCGCATCGCAGGGTATCGTGAGTGTATCCGAAAAAAGCGATAGCACATGCACCGCGGCGAAAAACCCCGCCCACGAGGCGGTTACGGCCCGTCTGAAGGAGCAAACCACAGGAGAGGAAATCGCAAATGCCGTCACCCACGGGATCGGTGTCGCGCTGAGCATTGCCGGGCTGGTGCTGTTGGTGGTGTTTGCGACGATGCGGGGCGACGCCTGGCGGGTGGTGAGTTTTTCCATATACGGCGCAACCCTCATCATCCTGTACATTGCCTCAACCCTGTATCACTCCCTCACCAATATCAGACTGAAGCGCTTTTTCAGGAAGATGGATCATATTTCCATCTTCCTGTTGATTGCCGGGACATACACCCCGATAACCCTCGTCTGCATGCGGGGTCCATGGGGATGGACCATCTTCGGGCTGATTTGGGGGCTGGCCGTCGCCGGAGTGGTGTTGAAGGCCTTTTTCATGGGCCGCTTCGAAAAGACGGCCATCGTTCTATATGTGGCCATGGGGTGGCTGATCATTATCGCGGTAAAACCGATGATCCAAATGGTTCCCCCGGGTACCGTGATGTGGCTGGTGATCGGAGGAGTCAGCTACACCGCGGGAGTGATATTCTACGCCCTGAAAAAAATGCCGTATCACCATGCCGTGTGGCACCTGTTCGTGCTGGGGGGGAGTGTGTGTCAGTATATGGGGATTGTCCTTCACCTGACCCACGTTGCCTGATGTTCCGGAGCCGCTTTCGTCCATTCGATCCGCACGCCGATCGGGATACGGGAGGGGACGCCCTGTTTTTGAGGGAAGACCTGCATCGAGCGGAGAAATGTAATGAATATACTTTTTACCGCCCCGGAAACCGCCTGGGCAGGCTTTTTGGATAGGATCAAAAAAGAAGTTCCCGAGCACCGGTTTGATCACACCGGCTTCTTCGGTGCCGAGACCCTTGCCGGATATGACGTCCTGATCCCCACGATGACACAGATTCCCCGGGAACTGGTCGAAACCGCCGATCGTATGAGGCTCATCCAACAGTGCGGGGTGGGCCTGGAGAATATTGACATTGAGGCCGCCACCGAGGGTGGGATTTATGTGGCGAACGTGCCCGGAGATGTCTCCGGAAACGCCGATTCCGTCGCGGAGCTGGGAATATTCTTAATGGTGGGCCTCGCCCGCAATTTTTCGGAATGGCCGGAAAGCTTCCAGAACGGAAGTATGGGAAGGCCCCAGGGTCGATCCCTTGTCGGCGCCACCGTAGGGCTGGTGGGGCTGGGGGCCATCGCAAAAAGCCTCGCCCTGCGGCTGGCACCCTTTGGCGTCGAGCTCATCGGCATCAAGAGGACAGGGCAGGAGCGGGCGAAGAAGGAACTGGGTCTCTCCTGGGTGGGCGGGCCGGATGACCTGCCGGAGCTTCTCGAGCGCTCCGATTACGTGGTATTGTGTCTCCCGGCGACGGACGATACCCGACGAATGATCAACGAAAACACCCTGGCGATGATGAAGCCATCCGCCTTTCTCATCAACCTCTCCCGGGGCGCCCTTGTGGATCGGGATGCTCTGGAGGAGGCCCTGGAAGAGGGAGTCATCGCCGGAGCAGGGTTGGACGTGTTCTGGAAGGAGCCGCCGGATTTCGACGACCCGATTTTCACCCTCAACGTGCTCGCCACTCCGCACATCGCCGGATCGACAGACAGTACCATGCGGGGGATCGTCTCAGAAGTGGCGGAGAATATCCGCCGCATTGATCGGGGCGAACGACCCCTCTATGTGAAAAATCCCAACCTGCCGTAACGATATCTGGATATCGAGATGTCAGATGAACGGGGAAGCGTAACGCGCTTCCCTTTTTCTGTGCCGGTATTGTGGAGGATTGTATAGACACGGGATTGATTTAAAGGTTTGATTTTCAATTCCGGTTGGATTACAATTTTACTCTGTATCGTCCGGTTTTAGGGCAGGATTTCCATAACAGAGCACCGATCATACGACGGATATGGGAAAGGCGTCTTGATGTGCAACAGACGGGCTGTCGGAACATGGTTTGTTCGACGTACGGCTTGATGCGTGCGGGAACGACTCCGTTCGGATGCTGGGGGATTGTTCTGTGACTGCGACACCGTCGATTCACCCCCCGAGCCTGCCGCATGTGATACTGTTGGGGTGGATGTTTACCCGAACGGGTCTTTCGGGGCCCTCCCGCCATCGGTGGAGGTCGACATATATGCGGCGGCCTTTATAAATTGTTCCGATTCATATAACCGCAAGCGTCCACACCCATCAGATATTCGCCGGGATGAGAATAGAGGGCGGATCGCCGAAATTTGCCGAAACACCGCTTCTCCGGCGGGCGACGGCCCCGATGGCGATGACACACCGATTGAATAAGGAGGTTTGAGCATGGCGACCCAGCGATCGATTCCTGAAAAACTCTCCGTCGGCACGAAAATCGGATACGGCGCCGGTGAGCTGGGGAGCACCCTGTTCTGGTCCACCCTGGCGGCGCTGCTGTTGGCGTTTCTCACCGATGACCTGAAACTCGTCCCGTACCTGGCGGGGATCGTCCTTATGTCGGGAAAGATCTGGGACGCGGTGACCGATCCCACCGTGGGATACCTCTCTGACCGGACAAGAACCCGGTGGGGAAAACGGCGGCCCTGGTTCCTGTTCGGCGCCGTGCCGCTGGGACTCGCCTTCTTCTGGATGTTCAGAAATCCAAACATCACCGGAGAGACCCCCCTCTTCATCTGGGCGCTTTTCTCCTACATGGTGCTCTTCACCGCGTACACGGTGGTCAATATCCCCTACATCGCGATGATCCCGGACCTCTCCAAGGATTTCGACGAGCGCACCAACATCAACGCCTATCGATCCATTTTCAGCGTTACAGGGGTGCTGGTTGGGGCGGGGGCGTCCCTTCCCATCGTCCTCGCTTTCGAAAACCGTTCCCTGGGATTCATGATAATGGCGGCGATTTTCGGCGGGATCATGGCGCTTTCGGCGGTGATACCCTTTTTCGCGGTAAAGGAACCGCCCCTGGATGACGGACCCAAGCCTCGGGAAAATATCTTTTCTCTCTACCTGACCGCCGTGAAGAACCGTCCCTACATGCTGGTCGCCATCCCCTGGTCACTGAATACCGCCGGGGTGACTGTGGTGATGTCGAGCCTCTTTTTCTACTTTAAATACATTTTCGGTAACGAGGCCCTCATGCCCGTGGCCATGATAGTCCTCCTGGTAACGGCGATGGTCTTTCTGCCGCTGACGGTGAAGCTCGCGAAGGTCCTGGACAAGCGAAACACCTATCTCTTCGGGATGCTCCTGGTGGCTGCGGTGCTTATCGTGATGTTCTTTCTGGGTCACCGGCTGGGGGTCTACTTCGTGTATGGATGTATGTTTGTCGCCGGCATCGGGGTGTCGACCCATTTCGTCATGCCCTGGTCGATGGTGCCGGACACGGTTGAGCATGACTATGTGGAGAGCGGCCAGCGGCGGGAAGGGATATACTTCGGATTCTGGACGTTTCTCTCGAAGATCGGCGCCGCAGTTGCGGGCCTGGTGAGCGGCCTCCTTCTCGACGCCACAGGATTCATCCCGGACGTCGTACAGACAGAAACGGCAGAGCTGGGCATCCGGTTGCTTGCCGGTCCCACCGGGGCGATCTTCTTCATCATAGCGGGGATCATTCTGGTCCGATACCCGATCGACAAGAAGAGATACGATGAGATCATGGAGAAGGTACGGATCATGGAGGCGGATTAATCGGGTGATCCTGCTTTCTGACATCGAACGGAACAGAACATGACGGAACATGCACACACAGACTGAGATGGAGGGGATGACATGAAAGCGGTTGTTATCGGATCGGGAATATCCGGTCTCGTGGTCGGATTGAGTCTGGTCCGAGACGGATATGAGGTAGAGCTCTTCGAACAGTACAAGACCTTGGGCGGCGTGACCGATACCCTTGAGGAAGGGGGATACAAGTGGGACATCGGGCCGATGCTGGTGGAGGCGATGGAGCCGGACGAGCGTGCGGGCCGGGTTCTGGCGGACCTGGGCGTTCTGGATAAAATCGAGATCATCCGGGATCAGCGGGGATATATCTTCCCCGACTACGATATCGTCAAGCCCGAAAAATATTCAGGCGCCTTCTGGAGAAAAGAGCATATGATGAAGCTCTTCCCCGAGGAGAAGAAAGGGCTTGAGCGCTACTACCGGGATTACATCAGGTTCTGCGAAATCGTGACCCTCTTCTTCGACTCTGAGCGAAGGCGGGGGCTTTCGGCCCTGATCGCCAAGGCCCGGATGCTCCTGAAGCTGCTTCCCATCTGGGGATACCAGAAGATGAGCGCCCAGGATCTGATGGATCGGCACTTCACCTCGGAAAAGCTCAAGGCGATATTCATGACGATCCTCGCGGATTTCGTGGTTCGCCCCAGCGAGTTTCCGGCCCTGGGGGTCTTCGCCGTCAACCCGGAGCCGGCCTGGGACCGTGAGCTGTCACTCGAGGTATCCCGCGTGGGACGTCAGGCCAGCTATACCTACATCAAGGGAGGCATCGGCACGCTCGTGGACGCCATGGTGGACGCCATCCGGGAAGCCGGCGGAAAGATCCATGCGGGGGTCGCCGTGGAGGAGATTCTGGTGGAAGAGGGACGCGCCAAGGGGGTGCTGACCGAGGACGGCCGGAATGTGCCGGCGGACGTCGTGGTGGCCAGCGGCGGCGCCCACGAGACCTTCAAGAAGCTTGTGGGGGAGGAGAACCTCCCGGAGAAGTTCAAGGAGGATCTCGACGGTCTTGAGTTGATGGAATCGGTCTTTATGGTGCACCTGGGCGTTGAACTCGACCCGAGGGAGTACCAGCAAGAGGCCACCGTCTATTACTATCAGACCTATGACATCGAGGGCGCCATCAAGGAGGCTCAGGAGGGTCACTACCACGAGGGAAAGGACGGCTTTGTGGTCTATATCCCTTCCATGCACTCGCCGGAGATGGCCCCGCCGGGACACCACGCCATGACCATCTACACCATCGCTCCGGACGTCATCACCAATGGGGATTGGACGAAGGATCGGGAACGGTTCTACAACAGCCTGTTGGAAGAGGCGGAGCGGGTTTTCCCGGACTTAAGAAAAAAGGTGAAGGTAAAGGTCATCATGACGCCGGAGGATTTCAGAAAGATCACCCACCTCGATCATCACGCCTTCGGCGGTCTGAAGCCGGTGCTGGGGAAAACGGGGCAGTCCTTCAAGACTCCCGTGAAGGGTCTCTGGTTCGTGGGGCAGCAGAGCGAGAGCGGCGGGGGTATCTCGAACGTCGTGTACGGAGCGAAAAAGACGGCGGATGCCATCGCAAAAGGGGGGAAAAGGTAACCTAACCGGGAGGGCGGTTACGCCCCAAAAGGAGGTTTTCGACATGTACTATCATTTAATACTGGTTCCGTTCATCCTGATCGGTACGATCATCACCTGGCGGGCGAGAAATCGGGAGGATTACAAAAAGGTCGCTCTCTTCCAGCCGATAACCACCGTGCTGACCATCGCCGTAGCGGCGCTGAGCTTTCTGACGCCAAACGTCGTTCCCGGTTTTACCGTGTGGATGCTGGTGGGGTTGGGGCTTTCCCTTGCGGGGGATATCTTCAACATTAACATGACCAATGATAAAATCCTCTTTGCCGCCATAATCGTCTTTCTTTTTGCCTATCTGGTCTACCCGATTGGAATGACCATCTATAACGGATTCCACTGGCAGGATATTATTGTCGGAGCGGTTTTGCTGGTGAGTCTGGTGTGTCTCCTTTCCTATGTGTGGAAGCACCTGGAGAACCAGTGGAAGATCCCGGGGACACTGTATAAGCTCGTGATGATATTCATGGTCAGCCGGGGCGTTTCCACCTTTTTTGGGGATACCTTCAGCCTCACCCAGGCGATCATGCTCTCTGTGGGAACGGCGATCCTGTATATCGCCGATTCGGAGTATGCCGTGCACCGGTTCGTCAAGCCCCTCAAGACCATCTACGGACCCCTGATGTATCCGACGGGACAGCTCCTTATCGCCCTTTCCTGTTCCTACTTCCCCGCGGGATAGGTCAGGGCGGGTGATGTGTGAACGATACGGACGGATGTCGGGTGAGGCCCCCGTCCTTTTCATGGTGACGTGGAATACTGTGTGTGTCGTAGTCCGAAGTGACGAGGAGAATCAGGTCGTATGTATTATCATCTTATTCCCGTTCCTCTGGCGTTAATTGGAATCGCCGTCTACTTCTGGGCGCGAAAGAAAAACAACCTGAATGTGGTGGCGGTCGTCCAGCCCCTCAATACCGCGGTGGTGATGGTCATTGCCGCTCTGGGGCTGTTGACTCCCGCCGGGAATATTGGGTTCACCGTGCTCATATTGGCGGGCCTCCTGTTCGCCCTTGTCGGGGATATCAATAACGTGGACATGACCGACGAAAAAACGGTTATGGTCGGTCTTTTATTGTTCGTCGTCGCCTATGCCATCTATCCGGTGGCATTCACCGTCTACGGCGGTTTTTTCATTCCCCAGGATTTCATCGTCATCGGGATATCCGTTGTGCTCTACGTGGTGGTTATCGCCTATTGCTGGAGGGGACTTACGGGGACGCGCATCGCCGGGATGGTGTATGGATTTGTGCTCTTTTTCCTGTTGAGTCGGGCAATTTCCACCTGTTTCAGCGATGCGTTTTCTCACGCTCAGGCGATCCTTTTGACAGCGGGCGCCGCCATGATTTTTCTGGGAGACATTCAGTTCGCCCTGGAGACGTTCAGGAAGCCGCCGCCGCCGAGGTTCGTCATACACCTGAAAGTAATCGGCCCGATTCTCTACGCCGGCGGTCAGCTGCTTATCGGCCTCTCCACCGCCTATTTCCCGAACACCTAAGCTGTATTCATCGTGTTCTTCGACAAAGAAGACTTCAAAAGGCGTCAACCGGCGAGAGCGTTTCTCCCGAATCATGTCATATAGGTCGTTTTCGATGAAAATCGTCCGCCGGGATGCAGAACGGTGTTGTATTTCGGGATATGTTCTGATAACATAAAAATTTATGTCGACATAATTATTTCGTTTTTTCGAGGCATACTATGGGAGAAACGAGGGGAACCGTCACCATTGGAGTCGATCCCGCCACCTGTACCCGGTGCGGCGCGTGTCAGGATGTCTGCCCGTCTCATATCTTTTCGGTTACTGATATGGGGGTGACGACGCAATACGAGGAACACTGCATTTCATGCGGTCACTGCATAGCGGTGTGTCCCACCGATTCGGTGCAACACAATGGGTTGGATGTCGATGGATTCATCCCCATCGATGAAGACAAGGCGATCTCTGCAGATTCGGTTTATCAATTTCTCCGGGGCCGTAGGAGCTGTCGGACCTACTCGAAAAAAGTTCCGCCCCGGGAGGTGCTGGAGAAGCTGGTGGACGCCGCCCGCTTCGCCCCCACGGGTCACAATTATCAGAATGTCTCCCTGACGGTCATTACCGACGCCGGGACGATACGGAGCCTTTCCGGGCTGGTGGCGGAGTTCTTTGGAGGGCTGGCCGCAATGATGGAGGAAAATCCGGGGGCGTTTGACGAGAAACTCCTCGGTTTTCAGCACGGGTTCAAGATGGCCCATAAATTTTACACGGAGGGGAAGGACCGTATTTTTCGCGGCGCCCCGGTGGTCATCCTGACTTCCGCTGAGAAGAGCGAAAATACGGGAGCCCACAACTGCCACAATGCACTCTTTCACATCGTACTGATGGCGGCGGCGTTGGGATTGGGAACCTGCATCAACGGGTATTTCCCCGGGGCCGCACCCCACGTGCCGGAAATCGGTGAGATACTCGCCCTGCCCGAGGGACATGAGCTGTTCGGATGTGTGATGGTGGGTTACCCGGCCCGGAAGTACAGAAAACTCCCCGCTCGAAACGAGGCGGACGTTACCTGGAGATAGGGTGCTTCTATCGTACAACGGTTTTAATATGTGAATTATCGCTACGGAGTGAATAACATCAAGGGCCGACGCAATCGGATTTCTTTTACATAAGAAAATGTATTCGTGGTATTTTAAGACGATAGCATCCGTCAATGACGCATAAAACATCTTTTATACCTGTTACCCGCTGTTTCGCCCAGTGACAGCATTGTACTAACAAGGAGGGAAAGGAAATGATGAATGTAGCCATCAATGGGCTGGGGCGTATCGGCAGGCTGGTGCTGCGCCACAGCATGAGCAGGACCGGCAGCAGCATCCCGGAAAATCCAGCGGGCCGAGTGAACGTAATCGCTGCGAACGATCTGACCACCACCGAGGAACTGGCGTATCTGACCAAGTATGACTCGGTGCACGGACGGGCCGATTTTGATGTATCATACGGAGACGACTACCTGCAGTTGAATTCCAAAAAGATACAGAAATTCAGCGAACAGAATCCCGCCGCGCTCCCCTGGGGTGAGATGGGTGTTGATATTGTTCTTGAATGTACGGGTCGTTTTTCCGACCGAAACGCCGCCGCGGCACACCTTGAGGCGGGAGCGAAAAAGGTTATCATTTCCGCCCCCTCGCCCAATGCGGATTTGACGGTGGTGATGGGTGTCAACGAAGACGAGTATGACGGCGGCAAGCACCATGTCATCTCGAACGCCTCCTGCACCACCAACTCTCTGGCGCCTCCGGCAAAGGTCCTCAACGATGCTTTCGGTATCGAATATCTTTTTGCCACCACCATCCACGCCTACACCACCAGCCAGGGGATTCTGGACATCGCCAAGGGACCGGGAAAGAAGCGTCGTGGAAGGGCGGCGGCGCTGTCTTTAATACCCTCCACCACCGGCGCCGCGAAGGCCACAGCAAAGGTTTTACCGGAGTTGAAGGGAAAGATGGACGCCATTGCGGTCCGGGTGCCGGTGCCGGACGGCGCCATTACCGATGTGGTCGCGCATCTCAAGAAAAAAGTGACCGTCGAAGAAGTGAACGAGGCGTTCAAGAAAGCGTCAGAGGGCGCGATGCGGGGTATCCTGGCCTTCACGGAGGACGAGCTGGTTTCCGCAGACATCCTCAGCGATCCACACTCCTGTACCATAGACGCTTCCTCCACTATGGTCCTGATGGATAATGTGGTGAAGGTGCTGATCTGGTATGACAACGAGTACGGATATGCCGGGAGGCTCCTTGATTTGGCCGGTTTCATCACGGACAGATAAGCGATAGTGATGCACCATGCATCAACACACCTGTGAATAGAGCGGGGGGGTGGGAGTCGTCTGTGGACGATATGACCGACTCCCCGTTTTTTTTATGTTTTATCTTTTACCGGAAAGACGAGAAATCCGAAAAGTCTATGGAAACAAGAGAGAGACCGAACGTCGTCAAACCGTGGATGCGCACCTGTGAAGAGATTGCGCGCCTGCTGGATGTGGATATTGAAAAAGGACTGACCGAAGATGAAGTCGAGCGACGGCTGGAGCGATTTGGGCACAATCGGCTGACGGAGATGAAAAAGCGGGGCGTCCTCTCGATATTCTTCGCCCAGTTTAAAAGCCTCATCGTCCTGCTCCTTTTGGGCGCCCTGGTTTTGTCCGTGGTGTTGGGGGACACAATTGAGGCGGTGGCCATACTGGTGGTGATTCTCATCAACGCCGCCATCGGTTTTTTTACGGAGCTCCAGGCGGTTCGCTCCATGGAGGCCCTCAAGGAGATGGGGAGTGTCAGCGCCCGGGTGCTCCGCGGCGGTGGGATATACGAGGTGCCGGCGGAACACCTGGTCCCCGGGGATATCGTGGTGATGGAAGGCGGAGATGTGGTGAACGCCGATATCAGGCTCACAAAGGCCTCCAAGCTCATGGTTCAAGAGGCCGCCCTGACCGGGGAATCCGTGCCGGTGGACAAGGGTGTCGGACAGATTTCTGATCCGGACGGCGGCGGTGATATGCCGCTGGCGGAGCGTTCGAGCATGCTCTTCAAGGGGACGTCGATCACCCGGGGATCGGCCCGGGGCATTGTGGTGTTTACCGGCATGGATACCGAGCTGGGGAGGATATCATCCCTGGTGGAGGAGGCCGAGGATGAGATCACACCCCTGGAGGATCGCTTGGATAGATTGGGCCATAAGCTCATCTGGGTGACCCTGGGCGTTGCGGCGACAGTCATCATCAGCGGTATTGTGACCGGCAAGGAGCTGTTTCTCATGGTGGAGACCGGCATTGCCCTGGCCGTGGCCGCCATCCCCGAGGGCCTTCCCATCGTGGCCACCATCGCCCTGGCCCGGGGGATGTTTCGCATGGCAAAAAGAAACGCCATAATCAACCGGCTCTCCGCTGTGGAAACCCTGGGGGCCACGGGTGTCATCTGTACCGACAAAACCGGCACCCTGACCGAAAACCTGATGACGGTGACCCACTATTCCCTGCCCACGGGAGATATCACGGTGACCGGCGGAGAGGTGATTCAGGACGGGAGATTTATGCGAAACGGTGAAACGATTTCCCCATCGAGCGACGCAGTGCTGCGCCAGGCCCTGGAAACCGGGGTGCTGTGCAACAATGCATCATTGGTTTTTGATGACAAGGAATCGGACGAGGAGATGACGTCGGTGGGAGATCCCCTGGAGGCGGCGCTCCTGGTGGCCGCGGCAAAGGGGAATATTCACAGAGAGGATCTCCTGAAGCTGGGACCGGAGGTCCGGGAGGAGGCGTTTGATTCCGACGTGAAAATGATGGCCGTCTACCACCGGCGAAACGGCGGGTGCTTGGTGTCCGTCAAGGGGGCGCCGGAGCCGGTGCTCTCGGTCAGCAGCCGGATCATCTTGGAAAACGGAATCGTCCCGTTTGGGGAGGACTCCCGGGACGAATGGGAGGAGCGCTGCCGGAAAATGGCGGAAGACGGATTTCGGGTCCTGGCCCTGGCGCTCAAGGAAATCCCCGACGAAAGAGAGGAGCCGTACAGTGACCTGATGTTCGTGGGGCTGGTGGGGTTGTTAGATCCTCCCCGGGACGACGTGGCGCATGCCATCTCCCGCTGCCGCGATGCCGGCATCAAGGTGGTGATGGTCACCGGGGACCAGCCGGTGACGGCCCGGAACATCGGCCTGGAAGTGGGACTGGTGGACGATGACGACGCCGAGGTCATCCACGGCGGCGACCTGAAGCATGTCTCCGAGATGAGCGACGCGGAGCGCCGGCGGCTTTTGGACGTGTCCATCTTTGCTCGGGTGACGCCCAAACAGAAGCTGGACCTTATCGATCTTCATCAGAAGAACGACCGGATCGTTGCGATGACCGGGGACGGCGTCAACGACGCCCCGGCCCTGAAAGAGGCGGACATCGGTATCGCTATGGGACAGCGGGGCACGCAGGTCGCCCGGGAGGCAGCGGACATGGTGCTCAAGGACGACGCCTTCTCGACCATCGTATCCGCCGTGGAACAGGGCAGGGTGATTTTCAACAACATCAGAAAGTTCGTCGTGTATATCCTGACCTGTAATATCAGCGAGATCATGGTGATCTTCTTCGCATCGCTGGTCAAGGCGCCGTTGCCGCTCTTGCCGCTGCAGATTCTCTTTATCAACCTGGTGACCGATGTCTTTCCCGCCCTGGCGCTGGGGGTGGGGGAGGGGGATCCGTCTGTGATGAAGTATCCCCCCCGGGATTCGAAGGAACAGATAATTGCAGGAAGACATTGGCGGTCCGTATTCGGTTACGGCTTTATTATGACGATCTCGGTGCTCGGTGCCTTCGCCCTGGCCCTGACCCGGCTTGATATGAGCGAATCACAGGCGGTCACGGTGTCGTTTCTAACCTTGGGCATTTCCCAGCTCTGGTATATATTCAACATGAGTTCCCACGGGACGATTTTCTCCAAAAACGATATCACGATGAATCCGTATGTCTGGGGCGCCCTGGTGCTGTCGGCGGGACTGATGTTCATTGCGGTATACCTGCCGGTGTTGTCGCTTGTGCTCCAAACGACACCGCCGGGCACGATTGGGTGGCTGGTTATCATCGGCGCAAGCCTCATTCCCATGCTGGTGGGGCAGCTCATCAAGATATTTTCCGGCATCAGGAAATAGTACATGTACTTCGGGGTGGAGTGAACGATTCGCCCCGTTTCTTTTTGCACACAAAAGGGCGTATCGACATGACCTCATCCATTTCCTACCGGCCCATCGGCGTTATCCATTCTCCCCTGACCGCCCCGGGAGGGGGGCCGCCTCAGGGAGTCTTCGCCCCGGATATTGAGGGCAATGTTGAGGTGTTTCCGGAGTTTTCGAAGGGATTGACCGACATCGGGGGATTTTCACACCTCTATCTCCTGTACCATTTTCATCTCGCCGGAAAGGCCGAGCTTTTGAAGAAGCCCTTTCTGGACGATACGCCTCGAGGTATTTTCGCCATTCGATATTTCAACCGCCCCAATCCGATCGGGCTCTCCGTGGTGCGGCTTATGGAAATATCCGGTCCATCGGAGAATATCCTGCGGGTGAGTGAGCTTGACATCCTGGACGGTACCCCGCTCCTCGATATCAAGCCGGTGGTCCCGGCATTTGATTATCGGAAGGACGTCCGAATCGGCTGGTTGGAGGGGAAACTTTTCGAAGACCGGTGAGTTGACTCCATTATAGTGTCGAAAGCATTGCTTCCCCCCATTTTTTTCTTTGCAGCTTCGGGCGATATCAACACTCCCATCGAGTTTCTCCTGAAACAGTTTTAATACCGATACAACCGTAAATAAATAGTCTATAAAGATTTTTTTATTTTCTTTGAGATGTATACAAACTATGATATATGAATTAAAATACCGGATAGAATATCTCATACTGTGTATACGAAATTCATCTGTTTCCGGCGGCGAGGCGCAACTATGGAATGGGAGGTGTGTCGTCTCAACCTTCACTCTACTGGAGGGGGGTATTATACCTGTTACCTGTCGGCGTAATGCATTAAGAACTTTGTCGTATGGATTCCACTCATGTCCTCATTATCGAAGATGACTCTTGGCATGTTCGATATCTCACGGACCTTCTTATAAATTCCGGTTTCAATACATATTCGGTGAACAGCTCCAGGAAGCTGTCGTCCGGTCTGTCGCGATTGGATCGCGGCGGTGTTGACGTGGTGCTCCTGGATCTGAACCTGCCGGACAGCGAGGGGCTGGACACACTCTACAAGGTTCTGGCATCCAATGATGAGGTCCCGGTGGTCATTTACACGGCGGTGGATGACAACCGCGTGGCTCTGGAGGCGATCAAGGAGGGTGCCGAGGACTATCTTACCAAGGGTCACGTGGATGGGGCGCTCCTTTCCCGGTCGATCCAAAGCGCCATCGAAAGAAAAAAATCCCAGCGGCGGCTTGTGGAAATACAGGATGATTTAAAGCTCCAGATGGAAGAGCAGACGATGAGACTGCAACAGGTTAACGAGGAGCTGAGAATTGAAATTGCGGAGCGAAAACTCGCCGAGGATAAAATGCGGTTTCAGAGCGAGCGCGCCCGAATGTTTCTCGATATTACCCATGTAATCATCGTACAAGTCAATGAACGTGCGGAAATCGTACTCGTCAACAAGAAGGGATGCGACGTTTTGGGATACTCCGAAGAGGAGCTGCTGGGGAAAAAAATCGTCGATCTGTTGTTTCCGGCCGAGGAGAGAGAATTGGCCCTGAACTGGTTTGATCGGATTATGTCCGGGGAAATTGAGGGCGTTCAATCACTGGAATCAATTTTCACCACACCTTCCGGACAGCAGTGCATCATCAGATGGACGTATTCTCCCATAAAAAACGATCGGGGTTTTATTTCTGGGGTTTTGGGTTCGGGGGAGGATGTCACCGAACAAAAGAGGCTGGAACGATGGCTAATTGCGTCATCCCAAATAGAAGCCGTCAATAGGCTGACCAGCGGCATCGCAAATGATTTCAACAACATCATCGCCACCATAATCGGTTACGCGTCCCATCTAAAGTCTCGGGTTAGAGGAGATCATTATACTTGTGAGGAGATGCAATCCATCGAGGACGCAGCCATTAGGGCATCGGAGCTGACCGCTCAGCTTATCTCATTTTCAACCCCTGAGGGGATAACGAACAGGCCGGTTGATATCAATTGGATTATCAGGGCGGTGCATGAAAGCATCAACGGCGCCGTTGAAAAAAGCCATACCGTGACCCTGGATCTCCAACAGGACATGAAGAGCGTCGAGGGTGACGCCCGGCAACTTCGCCGGATGATCCTGCATCTGCTTTTCAATGCCCGGGACGCCATGCCCGATGGAGGAACCATTACCATCAAAACCGCTCAGAGAATAGTGGAAACGGAAATTGACGGTTCACACATGACAATCCCCCCCGGAGAATACTGCTCCATTATTATCACCGACGAGGGAGAGGGGATGGACTCTGAATCGATTAAGAAGCTCTTTGAGAGATCTGATACCGCATTCCCGGGCAGGGACGGCACCAGGTTGGAGATGAGCACCGTATATGATATCGTCATGGAACATAACGGTTTTATACATGTTTCAAGTAAGCCCGGTATGGGAACAACTATCTCAATCTACCTTCACGCCATCCACCGGGATGAAGAAGATTCTTCCGTGGAGGAGGAGAAAGAGATCGGCGGTACCGAAACGATCCTTGTCATCGATAACGAACCGGAGTTTTCATGGATGCTCAAGGGTATCTTGGGGGATTACGGATATACCATGTTGATTGCCAGATCGGCCGGGGAGGGTCTCGAAATATATCGAGAAAAACGGGATCGTATTGATGTGGTGATGTTGGATATCATCATGCCCGATATCGGAGGGGAGGCCGTTTTGCAGGATATTCTGAAAGATAATCCCGATGCCAGTATTCTTACAATGAGTGGGCATACGGACGAATTGTGGCACCGAGAGTTGATCAAAATGGGAGCGGCGGATTTTATCAAAAAACCCTTCGACGTGACAACGCTTTTGAGGAAGATCAGGATACTGGCATCCAGAGAAAGAGCCGATAAATGAATCGATCATGTTCAGTGAATCGGTTTTTTTATATTAACGTTCCCGGAGATAAAAAGGAATACTCCACGTAATAGTATTAAAATACGCACATGGCATGAAAAAAAGCTTTTCGTTTTTTTAATTTCGAGTGATAATAGCGCGGTGAAAGTGTGTGCCGTTTCCTATGACATTGATTCAAGGAGAGTAATTATATGAAGTGGACGCATATACTGTCCGTTTTCCTGGCGCTTTTCCTGGTCCTGTCTATTATCGGGTGCGCCCGGAACGAGCAACCCGCCGCCGGTGGTGGGGATGAGTCCGGAGGCTCGGTTGACGGGACGTCCCTGGATAAGGTCGTAGCGGTTATATACGCCATCGAGCCTCAGTTCGAGGATGCCGGCCCATTTTCCGAGGGTCTCGCCCCGATATTCAGCACGGAGGCGGGGGAATTATGGGGTTATATTGACACCACGGGAACCGTAGTAATCGAGCCGAAATTCGACGCTGAGGGTCTGTTTGGCGAGGGTCTGGCGCCTGTGAGGGTTGATCGTCAATGGGGATATATCAACGCAGCCGGTGAAATGGTTATCGAACCGATGTACGCCACCGCATGGACCTTTGCCGACGGATTGGCGCCGGTGGGGGGCGGTGTGATGTGGGGGTATATCGATACCGAGGGCGATGTCGCCATCTCTCCGACATACACCGACGCGTTTCGATTTTCGGAAGGTATGGCGGCGGTGAGAATGGCCGAGGGGATTACCAAGAAATGGGTGTTTATCAACACCGACGGAAGCGTGGCGATCGACGGCGATTTTACCTTTATCGATAGCTTTTCAGATGGGTTGGCGGCCGTGTACGTTGAAGATCGATGGGGATACATCAATCAAACCGGCGATTTCGTTATCAAGCCGACGTTTGAGGACGCATACAGTTTTACCGAGGGACTGGCCCAGGTCTATCAAGACGGCGGGTATGTTTTTATCGACAATAAAGCCAACGTGGTTATCAAGTCCGAGGATGTCCCATTCGATAACGCGGGCCTTTTTCGCGAGGGACTCTCACCCATCCAGGTGGGAGAACTCTGGGGATACATGAACACTTCGGGTGATGTCATCATCGAGCCGCAGTTTGAGGAGGCATATTCCTTCAGCGACGGCCTGGGTCTGATAAAACTTGAAGGACGCTACGGATACATCCAGAATCCCCTGAAGTCTTCCGGTGGTGATTAAAAGAGATCCCTCTTATTGTGAAGAGTGAAACCCGCTGAATCGGCGGGTTTTTTTGTGGGAGGGACAGAGCCTCCGGAACGAGGAAGGGTCTGGAATGTACGTGATATCACGGGATCAGGCGGAGATGGTGCTCTTTTTCCGGTGCCGCCTCACAAACAGGTAGATTCCGCACGCGCCGCCGCCCAGAAGCCCCACCCACCGGGAAAGAAGATTCATCGCCGAAAAAGCTGTCTCGGTCAGTTTAAAAACGAATTGCCCGTTTTCAAAAAAAGTAATAATATGCCAGGGCACTGATCCCGTGAGAAGGCCGATGAATTTTCCCAGGAGCTGAAGGAGGGCCGAGATCACGACGAACGCCATGGCCACCGCCACCATCCCGATGATTGCCGATATAATCGCTCCCACGACGATCACGGGAAAGAAAGAGAGCGTTTCCAGCGGTTTCTTCATGCCGATTGTCCTCCTCCTGACTCATGAATACCGGGGGTCTGTTTGTCACCCAGGCCGTACTATCTCACGAGGCGTCCTCAACCGGCGACACATCCAATACGCTCACGGTTTGGAATCCACCGAGTGCTGGGGCTTCCTATCGACTCGTTCTGCGAAGGCTGTGTGTGGGCCTTTGGTTGGAATGATTGCAGTGACAGCCGTCGAAAAATCCGTAACTCAAGCAGATGTGTGATTTCGTGGAACGGTGACCGTCGGAAAGATCGTGGCGGTGAACATGCTTGTGAAAAACGAAAAACGCTCCGAGCCTTTTTGGTGGGCCGCCTTTGCTGGTGATGAAATATCGGTGGTCCGAGATAAAACACCATTTTTTAGACGGCATTCTCTATTCGAACGAGACGGTTCCCTCGTGTACGCCCGGGGACTCGAAATTGAAGGGTTTCATGGAACGTCCGCTGTCATGGGGCTTTTGCCTCAAAATTATCAACTGGGACATGTTTTTCGGCGATTTCATGTTTTATGAGAACGCTTTTCGATGATTCGTTGTGCGAGCTTGAGGATATCCTTGATATCTTCCAGGTCGTCCTTCGTAAGTTTGTTTAGATCCTTGAAACCCTCAAACACCTGGACCAGCTCGGGATCATCAATATCCGGTAAAATGATTCGTATGCCGTCGGAAGAGAAATCTCCGGTCTCCTCTTGTATCACATCATATACATCCTCCTCGTCGGATGGTATGTGTGAATCAACGGGCCGATAGTTTTCATTTTGCTCCAGAAAAACACCCAAGGGGAAATTCAGTATCTGCGAGATATTTCGAATATTTTCCAAAGTAATCCTGCGTTCGCCGCTTTCCCACCGACTGATGGCAGATTTTTTCACCCCCAAAAGCTCGCCCAGTTCTTCCTGGGTGAGGCCCTTTTTCTGGCGCATCAGGCGGATGAATTCCCCGTCATTCATAGGGATATCGTACAGGGAAGTTGCCCCATTGTCAACTGTTTAAAAAAACGTGAAATAAACGGAAGAAACGCAGAAAATATTACCGTTTTCGGGAACTATTAAAAGCCGAGTGTTCCCATTTGGACAACATTGTGGGAAATTGGTGTTGACATTATGGAAACTTTAGTGTAGCGTTGATAAAAAACTAAAAAGGAGACTCATCATGTTCAATCCTGAATGCTATCTGCCCACGAACAGATATTTCCACATGTACGAGAAAGCCCTTGAAGAGTTGCCTGATGTTGATTTATGGATATGGCTGATGTATCGCCGCGGCATGAACCAGACGTGGATTGCCGACAGATTGGGCTTGACACAGTCGGCAATCAGTCACCGCATAAAAAAAATTGATGTGTACTTCAAAAAACGAATCAGTGGCGTACCTACAGGTAGGACTATGCGTATTAAAAGTGTTTAATAATTTTGTTTGACAACATTTCAGAGTTTAAGATACAATAACATACTACAGTAAAACAGTGTGAAATGAAAAAAATCACGCCACATATCCACAGGGCGATGTTACTTATCATCGCCCTGTCCATCATTCTGGTCACACCACTCGAGGCCCGGGCGGGGAGTTGGTTCGAGGACTGGAAGGATACGATTATCTACTATCACGACCTGTTGGAAAAACTTATCTTTCTCCCCGAGCTTCCCCCGGTCCGGGAAAAAGTTGATATCCTTGTGCTGGGCCTTGACGGCCGCAGGGGCCAAACCCACAGGCGGGCCGACGCCATCCATTGCTTTACGCTGTATCCCTATGAAGGGCGTATCGTCATCACCTCGATACCCCGGGGTACCATGAGCGAAAAGATCGCCGAGGGAAAGGAGATAATCGCCGAAACCTATTCCGTGGGCGGAAGGGAATTGACCATAGAATCCGTTGAGGAATATCTGGATCTCGTGGTCGATTATTACGTCATCGTCGGTTTTTCCGAGGCGGAGGCCCTGTTTGAAAAGCTCGGATATGACGGCGAAAAGACACTGCAGGTGCTTCGTTCCCGGAAGGCATACGGCATCGGCGATCCCCAACGGTCACACAACCAGGCATTGTTCATGGCCAACGAGATTATGCGCAACTATCCCCACTTCAAGGAATATCCCACCTTGGGTCGGGCGCTCTTGTTCGTCGCCAGTGAAATCGTCGAGACGGACATGCCGTTCGAGGTGATGGTACAGATATCGGATCTCTATCTGGAAAACGGCATTACCGAAATGAAGTTGAAGATGAAGCCCGCCGACTACGAGAGCCTTGTCACGGACGTCGTCATTACACCGGACACGATCGATACTGTGCTCAAGGAACAGAAAAAGCGGCTTGAGGAGTGCGAGGAGGCCATGAAGGATATCGAGGAGAGTGAGGAGAGCGATGAGCCGCCCATGTCCCAGTATCTGGCGGGTATTATCGGGTATTACACGCGATATCTGGGGAAAGACGATCGGACGATTATCTCAAAAAACCTCACAAAATATGAGCAACACCTGTGGTATCAGGTGAATAGCGATCAGCTCTCGGAACGACTCCACTTCGAGTTCATGGAGCTGTTATATCAGGCATATTTTAACCTGGGAGAATATGACAACGCCCGGGCCATTGCCCAGTCTTTTATGAACGAACGGTCGCTGGACCTCATAAACACCGAATACAAGGAACGTGTGGGCGAGATGATCACCGCCTGTGAGGAGAAACTGTATGCTGGTTCGACGACACCATAGTATCACATCATCTATCGCCGCTCATCCGCCGACGTGCTTTCGTCGTATCGTGGATTCGGTTCTCATTCTGATCGCGCTCCTGTTTTTGCTTTCCGGGTGTGTTTCGCTGGATGGTATCGGGAGGGTGGACAATTCACTGGTGGAGGATGAACTCCTTCGCTACGGCCTGAATGTGGGAGAGGCGGCGAATCCCTACGTCGGGGCCGATATCATAAATCATGCAAGCCTTCCCTTCGATACGATGGGGATCGATTTTCCCTTCTACCGCACGTCATTCTGGGATGAGTTTGAGCCCCGGGATTTTGAGATACTGGACACCGACGACGAGAAGCCGAATTGCCTGGGGGGGCTTCAACTCAACTATTATAAGTGGATCTATCACCTGTCGGGGGAATTCGGGTATGCAAATCCGATGGAAATGCTCTATTATGGGAAGGTCTTCACCGCGGTGAAAAGGGGTGATGTGACCATGAAGCGGGCGGGGAGCCTCTCCGTTGCCATGAAGCAGACCCTCAAACGGGATTTCTACTCCTTCTTCGACTACATGAGCCTCAACTACGCGGAGTTTTCATGGATCGCCTTCGAGCGCATGTATGATAAGCGCTGGGTGGTGGCCATGAAGTACGACGAGGAGACGGGGCTTGACGGCTTCAATTTCTGGGTCGAGAACAAGGATGAGCTTCCCATTCGCGTTCGGCTGCCGATGGTGGGGAGCTTCGGCTACATCCCTCGGGAGGGGGACATCGTGGTCGGGTTGTATAACCAGACCAATTATCCCCGGCACTACATCAGCCATATCCTCTTCTGTGTTCAAGGAGGGGACGATCCGCTTTTCGCCGAGCAGTTCGAGCGCCACGCCTATTTTAAACCCTTTTCCCTTTTGATGGACGAGGAGTTCGATTACGGGTTCGAGGCGATCCTACGCCCATTCTATCCGGTGGACCCTGAGAAATTTGATGAATTCGTCTCCACGGATCTATCGGCCTATAACGAGCCGATACCCGACGGCTCCATCTTTCTCGCTCCCAAGAAGTTGGTGCAGTCATATCTGAGTGATGCCATGAAACAGACCGATGTGTACGAAGCGGAGGAGTAAGCGGAAATCGGCGTGAATGAATGTTTCACATCCCGCAACGCAGTGAAAATAACAAAAAAGACATTTCTGCCGTTCATAATACTGTTGTTCGCTCTTTTTTGTCCTGTGTCGAATCTCTTCGGCGGCGATTGCATCATCGAAACCGCCGACGGTGTTCTTATCATCGGCGGGGATTGTTACTGGGAGGGGAACTGGCTCTATTTCAAGATAAAAGGCGACGATACCTTTACCCTCTATTCCTACCCCGGCGAATTCATATCAGAGGTGCAATTTTCCGATCCCGGCTCCCACTACCGGGGTCTCGATGTTCCCCTGGATGATGAATTCGATTACGAACATATCGGCCTGAGAGGCGACGAAGTTGACCAGATCTGGGAAATATCCCGGGCTATGGCGGAGTTCTATTACGATCAAGGCATCGATCCGACGGTCACCGAGCTTGCTGGATACGTCCAGGAATATTTTCTTGCCTACCACGGTATCTACTACTCCCATACCCAGATTCGCTGGGTGATCGAGATCGAATCGAAGCGGGAATGAAAGACAACTGAGCCCGTCCCGACACCTCACGATGATGCGGATTTGAAAGAGTAATCAGAATTCTAAGGAGTCGTTTTCGATGATCGAGGAGTCCAGGTTTCGTGTCAGAAACGTGACACGGAAGGGGAGGTGCATGAATCGGGCGTGTGATGAGACGACGAATCCCCGCCGCCGATACCAGGCCTCCAGACGTGTGTCGTCGGCGATGATGCCGACCTGAGCCGTTTTCGCCCCTCGCTGTTTCGCCTCATCCAGGGCTTGTTGGATGAGTGCGCTCCCCCCGCCGCGATGCTGCGCGTTCGGCATGACCGCAAGCCGGGTCAGGTAGCAGATGCCCGCCTCCTTTCCCCGTTTTACACCCACGCAGCCTGTGGGGATTTCGTCCCGAACAAGCATTAAATAGCTGTCCCCGTCGGCCATGTCTTCTTCTATCCAGCGGTCTGTGCAGAAGGACGGGTGTGTGGGGCAGGTTCGGCGGGTGATCTCGAATCGTATCGCCACCGGGGCGAATGACCGGCGGATGATATTCGTGAGCACCCCAACATCCCGTTCATCCGCAGGGCGTATGGAAAATTTGGATCCATCCGTGATGTCGTTCATTACGATTCCTTCTCTGGAACGATTCGGTTCATCGGTTTGACCCCGGCGCCGGATCGGGGAAGTCGGAGAGCGGGATGATCTCCGTGTTCGGAAAGTAGAAGAGCACGATCTCCTCTGCGGTAAAGCCGGATCGTGCAAGCTCCATCGCCCCCCACTGGCTCAATCCCACACCGTGCCCTAATCCCTTGCCGGAAAAGACATACTCGCCACCGTTGATCGTAAGGTCGAAAAGGGTGCTTTTAAGGCAACCCCATCCATATTCCCTTCCCACTGCGATGCGAAGCTCCTCTCCGGATACGGTGCGGTTCTCATCCCCCGATAGAAGTATCCTCATCGCCCGGTTTGATGGATCCCGCTCGGAAATGGAGACGGAGCGATATGCACCCCCGAATGATGCAGACAGCATGTCGAGCAGCTCATCTTGGTCCACTCGCCATTCCCATGATCGATGGGGGCTTCCCGCCGAAAGATCGCGACCCCGGTAGACTTCCGAAACGGGTACAAGATACGGAATATCCGGGCCGCCCCAGACGTATTTCGGGGAGGTGGTCATACCACCGGCACAGGCGTGGTAGAATACCGTCGCCGGCTCCCCTCCGTATGTTACGATCAGCCCTTCGGTCTTCTTTATCGCGCGGACCGCGGCGGGGGTTTCCTCATCCGCCCCGCTGTAGCTCTGGCAGTGGGTCAGGTCGCACAGGTCGGCGGTTTCGTGACTCTTCATGTGGGTCAAAACCCAGGTTCGGGAGATAATGGCTTGGGCCATCAACGCCTCCTCGTCAATTCCCCCCATCTCGCCTGCGACAACCGAAGCCAGATAGTCGGAAAGAGATACCCTGTTGATGATGATCGGTCCCGCTTCGTTACAGGTAACGGTGATATCCCCCCGGTAGGAGCGGGTGAGGGAAGACTCCTTGATGAATACGGTGATGGGCATTTCGGGGGCGAGGGGAGTGAATATAGCCCGCCCGCTCGGAATGATGGTCGTTCTATCATCCATTGTCAAGATAAGTCCCTCCGAGGTTGAAGAGATGGTGACGGAACCGGATGATGGTGTGACGGTTGAGCCGGTGGTTATGTTCAGACCTTCAGCGGAAGAGAGGGTGAATCGATCACACACATGTTTTTCGAGGATGTGGACGGTGAGTAGTATCTCATCGGCCCGGACGCGGGGAACCGGAAGGAAAAGGAGGACACAAACGACGGTCGCGAGCATCCGAAAACGACGGCAGTGAGCTCTGCTGATCATATAACAATTCTCATAGTCATGCCTCTATTTGTACCCGAAAAGGTTTCTTTTCGCAAGATATACCTGATATATCCCGTGACGTCTTGATATTTGACTTGACGTTTTGCTCATCTTGTATATCATGAGCATGAAAACCACTCATCGGGGAGGTGTCATGATCGATTACAAGAAGATTCTGGTAGCGGTGGATGGATCGAGCTGTTCCAGTCGGGCGGCGACTACCGCGGTGGGAATCGCCAAGCGATTCGACGCAGAGCTGCATACGCTGTTCGTGGTGTCCGAGCTGGTGGTGGACGCTCTGCGTAGCACCGGAAAGGGCGATGTGAAGGAATTCCAGGAGAGCATCAAGCGGGACGGCAGAAAGTATTTCTATGACATCAAAGACCAGGCGAAAGAGGCCGGCGTCAGCATGGTTGAGGTTATTAAGGATGGATTCCCCTCGGATGAAATCGTCACGTATGCGAAGAAGAAAAAGATCGATCTAATCGTCATGGGGACCCACGGCAGGCCAAAGGACGGCGGCAGGACCAGGGGCCTGATCGGCAGTGTGGCAAACAGGGTCATTCACCTGGCCGAGTGCCCCGTGTTGGTGGTCCAGTGATCGTATGAGCCCTTCCCGGGTCGTCAATCTTTTTCTGAAGCGGTTTGTGGCCTCATCCCTGGAGCCGTTTTTCCGGCGTATCGAGGCGACGCCAGGTTATTCGGCCCATAGCGCCGTGCTTTCCCCCTTTGACGAAGCCGCAGCCAAGCGTACTCGTTGTATGCTGGACGCGGCGTATCGCGAGGCGCTGGAAGACCTGCCGGACACGGTATTCCCTCGTCCGACGAGCCACAGATCAGGTACGGGTGGGTTCTCCGCCCGGGATATCCTGGCCGATACCGCCTGTCGGTACGACAAGGGGTTTCACCGTCGCTGTCGCATCGCCGGTGCGTTCATTTCCCGCCATATCTTCACCCACCGTGACATCAAAATCCCCTTCTCCGAACGCACCGAGCGGGAGGCGTCCCGCATCGATAGAATCGCCGGTTTCGACGGCCCGGTCCTCTATCTCCCCAACTATCATTCCCACCTGGACAGTCTCGCCATCGCCGTCTACCTTGACGTCATGGGTCTTTCGCTTCCCTGTTCGGCGATCGGCAACCTGTTGATGCCCACGCCGGGGGTTGAGGACGCCCTCAAGCGGCTGATGTGTATAAAAATTACAAAAGATCTGTTGTGGAGCGCACACAGGGAGGAATATGAGGAGATACTGGCCCGATACGCCGCTGCGATCATGAACCAGGGGGCGTCCCTGGTAGTCCATGCCGAGGCGTCCCGGTATACCACCAGGAGCATAGACGGCACCCTCCGGGCGACCATACCGGAGTGGATTCTCACAGCCCTCATGTCATGCGGGCGGGATGTTCTGGTGGTGCCCCTTTCGGCGTCCTATTTTCGGGTACCCGAAGATCGATCGCTGGTATACCGCTCACCGCTGATGGGGATTTTGACTCCCCGGGACCGCGGGGTGGCTGTTCCCGTGCGTGAGTATCTCCGGTTCGGCCGAGACTATGGCGATCGACTTTTTCAGGCCCTCCTGGAATCGGTGACCGGCGTTTTCGGCAGGGCATATGTGGTCCCGGGGGAGCCGTTTTTGGCCGGGGAGCTCCAAACGCCTGCGGGCGATCGCCCGGCGTTCGAGCGGAAAATCGTCCGCCGGGTAATGGAGGATATCGCCGTCAACAAACGGATATTCCCGGTTCACGTGGCGGTGGGGGAGCTGCTTCGAGGCGGACCCCGGACGATGAAGGAGCTTGCCTCCGAGGTCGGGCGGAAACAGGTCCGCATCGATGAGTTCTGTCAAAGGTACTATCATCAATCTCCCAGCTTCGACAACGCCTTTCAGGGGGACATGGCCCGGAACCTCACGATGGAGTTGGAACCTCTCGTGAAGAGGAAAATCGTCGGGAAAAGCCCCTGGCCACCCAGAAGATATTGGGTGCGGGATATTCGGCTTGGCCGTTTTTACGCCAACCAGGCGGACGTCCGTGTGTATGCGGCGAAGGCCCGCTACAATATTACGATGGTCAACGCCGGGGCCTTCGGCTACACCCTCACGGCACACCTGGGAAGAAAATTTGAAGAACATCCTCAATTTGTTGATTACGGGCTGATCCTCTATGATGCCAGGGAAAGGTTGATGGAGGCCATCAGCGAGACCAGGAGTCACCCGGACTTTTTCGAGGGAAGCATTCTCCCCCGAGTTGTGCACGTGGAGACGGACCTGGCGGCGGCTGTGCGGGACGCCGACGTGGTGATCATCGCCACGCCCAGTCATCATTTTCGAGCGGCGGTTCGCGGCGTACTCCGGGAGCACGAGGGGGCCCTTATCCTGTTGATCGCCACCAAAGGCTTCGAGGCTGAAACGGCGCTTTTGCCTGTGGAGATGGCGTGGGAGGAGACGGAGCGGCTGGGCAGACGAAACGTCCGGCTGGCGGTGCTCTCCGGGGCGAACCTCGCCAGCGAGATAATGGAGGGAAAGCTCACCGTCACCCAGATCGCCGCGGAGGATATCGATGTCCTCGATACCCTGGTGGGGCTTTTTGAGACGCCGCTGTTTTTGGTGGATACCAGCAACGACGTGACCGGCGTGCAGCTCGCCGCGGCCATGAAAAACGTATACGCCATCGCCTACGGCATATGCGACGGAGCCAAGGACTCATCGGTGAATTTCACCGCCGCCCTGGTGACACGGATATCCAGGGAGGTGGGGCGATTGGGCCGGGCGATGGGGGCGAGGGATGAGACCTTCGGATCCACCGGACAGGCGTGGATGGCGGATTTTTTGGCCACCGCCCGGGGGGGCCGAAACAGTCAGTTCGGCAGATCCCTCACGAAGACCGGCGTTGCCGGGGCGCTGGCCCAGTTTCGCCGGGCGAAGAAGAACGTGGAAGGGTACCAGGCGGTGCGGGCCGCATTGGTCCTATCCGAGCGCTACAAGGTGGATCTTCCCATCGTGAGGATTCTGGCCGATATACTCTTCGATGGGGGAATGGTCGATCCCCTGCGATTTCTCGAAAGAGAACCGGGGAGCGCTCAATCGTATACGGGCGACGATAAAACCTAACAGGTCGTCGAATACCCGCTTTTTGTTCGGCGGGTTGACGGAGATATCCTCTGTCGGTCGGCCCCAGAGATGGATTTTTTCGGGTGCGTTTTCGGCGTATGTGCCTCTTAAGTCACGGCTTCGGCCTGACTCACCCGACCGTTCATTCCCCCATTCGGGAACGGCTTCTTTCGATTTTAGAAAGCGTCTGAGTGACCCGGAAGGCGGCGTAGCAAAAAAATAGGAGTCATATATAGGACAGTACTTTAATTTTCTCTCAGCATGTAGTATAATAAAGTCTTTTTTGGTCTCATGCGGCAGGTTATCTTCTCATGCAGAGTTTCTTTCGACCCGAGAGCGTGGCGGTGGTTGGTGCGACGGCGAATTCGGTTAAGGGCGGCTATCACATTTTCAATAACCTGAAAACCTACTACGGCGGCCGGGTCTATCCGGTCAATCCGAACTATGATGAAATAGGCGGGCATACCTGCTACCGGTCGGTATCGGACCTTCCGGAGGCGGTGGAGCTGGTGATACTCTTCATCCCGGCGGGTCTCGTTCCGTCGACGGTGACGGAATGCGCTGAACTGGGCATACGGAGAATACAGATTCAGGCCGCCGGCTTCGCGGAAGTAGGGGCGGACGGCGAAGCGCTGGCCCAAAAAGTCCTCGCAATCGCGAAGAAACACGACATCCGGGTGTGGGGCCCCAATTGCACCGGTTCCGTCAGCGCCCGGGATTTCTTTTTCGCCCCCTTCATGCCGGCACCGGATCTCAACGAAAAGCTCATCCCCGGCCCTGTGAGCGTCATCGCTCAGAGCGGCATGCTGGCAGGCGGATTCCTCGTCCAGATGCTTGACGGAGAGTACTTCGGCATCGACAAGGTGGCGGCCATCGGGAACAAGATGGATATCGACGAGGTCGATATCCTGAAGTTCCTGGCCGAAGAGGACGACACGAGGGTGATTCTCATGTACCTGGAATCAATCTCCCGGGGAAGGGAGTTCATGGAGATCGCCAGAAAGCTCTCCGGGAAGAAGCATCTGGTGCTCCTCAAGGCGGGCCGCACCGAACAATCTCGGGCGGCGGCGCTTTCCCATACCGGGTCACTGGCGGGGAATGAGCCGCTGGTAGCCGGCGCCCTCGCCCAATCGGGGGTGATTCGTGTGTGTGATTTCATGGAGATGATACACGTGGGTCAGGCCCTGGCCACCCTTCCGGTTCCCGCCGGCGGGCGGCGGGTGGCGGTGATCACCGTGACCGGCGGCGGCGGAATCGTATCGACCGACCTTTTGAGCGACTGGGACCTTGAAGTGCCGGATCTGGCTCCGGAAACTATATCGGCCCTCCAGGAGATATTTCCCCCCTGGATGCCTCCGAAGAACCCGGTGGATCTGTGGCCCACAATGGAGATTCGGGGCATCAATGAGGCCTTCGAGCTGGTGGTCCCGGTGGTGATGCGGGACCCGAACATCGATGCGGTACTCCTGCTTCCCTTCGCATCTCCCTTCGTTCAAACCCAGAAAGTGGATATCTTCACCCGGGCCATGAAGGAGACAAAAAAGCCGATCGTCTCCTGGGTGTTCGGCTTCCCGTCCCTGTTTGAAACATTCGAGGGGACCATGCGGGCCGCGGGTATCCCGGTCTTTCGGCAGCTTTCCCAGGCGGCGAAGGTGTTGGCGTCCCTTCGCACACCGGGTGTTACGTGATATGGGCATCCTGAAATTTTCACTCATCGCCCTGGTGTTGATTCTTCTCATCAGGCGAAAATTCGACCTGGGTCTGTCGCTTGCCTTTTCGGCGCTTTTACTTTCCGTGCTCTACTGGACGAATCCGGTAGATATCGCCCTCATCTTCGGAAGGACCGTGATCAGTCCCATGGCGGTTCTGATCCTGATCGCCGTGATGATGATCATCAATCTGAGCGAGTTGATGAAGCGGGCGGGCAGAATCAAGACGATGGTGTCGTCACTTCGCACCATGCTGGGGGATCCCAGGGGCGTGGTAACGCTGGTGCCGGCCATGATCGGCCTGTTGCCGATTATCGGCGGTGCGATGATCTCCGCGCCGATGGTAGAGGAGGCATCGGACGAGCTTAAATTAAACGCGTCCAGGAAGACATTTCTCAATTACTGGTTCCGACACCTCTGGGAGTATATTTTCCCCACGTATCCCGGCGTCATCTTTTCCGCCGCCATCCTTGGCATCACTTTCACCGATGTGGCGGTGGCGAACATGCCGCTCTCATTCGCGGCCATCGCCGGAGGACTCTATTTCGGTCTGAAAGGGATAAAATATAAAAAAACCGACGGCGACGGAAAAGTCACCCGGAAGCTTGCGACAGACTTCATTGCGAGCGCCATGCCGCTGATTGTCGTCATATCGGCGGTATTGATCTTCAAAACGGAGTCGATCATCCCGTCCCTCCTGATACTGGTGACGAGCCTTTTGATCGTCTTCTTCTTTTCGGCCCTGCTCTATCGAATCGGCATCGCCGAAGTCTGGGAGATCATTAAGACCAATTTCTCGTGGAAATTTGTAACCCTCGTGATGGGGATATTGATTTTCAAGGAGGTCCTGGAGGTCACCGACGCCGTTACGGAAATCGCGATGGACATGAATCGGCTGGGGATTCCGACATTGCTGGTGTTGATGGTTCTCCCCTTCGTCATCGGCATTTCCACGGGCATGACCATGGCGTATGTCGGCATTACCTTTCCCATCCTCATGCCGTTTTTCGATGCGGCAGAGTTCCCGATGGTGGCATTCATGTTGGCGTATGCGGGAGGATATGCGGGTGTGCTGCTGTCCCCGGTGCACCTCTGCCTGGTGCTGACGACGGAATACTTCCATGCCGATCTCGGCGCCGTCTACCGCGAGATCATCAAGCCGGTGGCGGCGATGCTGCTTGTGGCGGTGGCTGCATATCTTGTGCTCAACGTTTTTTTCTAAGACATGCCCGCGGTTTTCTTCCGCAAACCTGGGGGGACCGCTCTTTCTTCGGTCTGTGCGGGCTTGCATTCCCGCACAGTCGTGATTATCCTATTTCATATGGTACGCAAGAAAACCATCGAGTGAGAGCGTACGGGGGACGATGTTTCCCGTGCGCCGGGAAGGACGCATGCCGTGAAAGCGATATGGAACGATACACTGCTCGCAGAGAGCGATAAAACGATAGTGGTAGAGGGCATTCACTATTTCCCTCCCGATTCCATCAACCGGCAATACCTTAAAGAGAGCGACAGGCGCACGACCTGTCTCTGGAAGGGAGAAGCGTACTATTACACCATAGAGGCGGGCGGCGGAATGCATGAGGACGGGGCCTGGTACTATCCCGATCCGAAACAGGAGGCGAGGCCTATTAAAGATTACGTTGCCTTCTCTGGGGATGTGGGGATTGTCAAGTAGAATACCCCTGAATGAGGGGCGGTAAAAACGGGCGGCGGATGCCGCCCGTTTTTACGTGTTACGCTTCGCCCTTCGATGAGATATATTCAAGCGCCCGATCGATCCGTTCGGTCACCCGTTTCCTTCCCAGGACATCGATGATCTCGTATATCCCGGGGCTGACGGTGGTGCCGGTGAGGGCCACCCTGAGCGGTTGGGCGATCTTTCCCAGCTTCAGATCAAAGCGCTCCAGCACACGATTGAACGCCGATTCAATATTCGCGGCGCTCCAGTCTGAAAGGGCCGAAAGCTCGCCCTTGATCTCCTGCAGAGGTGCGGTGACAGACGCCTTCAGGAATTTGTCCGCGCCCTTTTCGTCGTAGGTGACCCCGTCCGTAAAGTAAAAATCCCCCATGTCCGCCATCTCGACCAGGGTTTTCGCCCGCTCCTGGAGGGTTTCGACGGCCCGGGCGAGCCACGCGGCATCGAGCCCCTCGTATCCCCGGTCGGAGAGGATCGGGACGATATCACGGGCGATACGGGTCGGATCCGCCTGGCGGATGTAATGGCCGTTGAGCCACTCCAGCTTTTCCGGGTTGAAGACGCCCGCTGATTTTCCCACGTCCTCCACGGTGAATGCCTCTTTCAACTCCTCGATGCTGAAAATCTCCTGATCGCCGTGGCTCCAACCCAGCCGAACCAGGTAATTCACCAGGGCCTCCGGGAGGTAGCCCATCTGTCGATATTCCGTGGTGGAAAGTGCGCCGTGACGCTTAGAGAGTTTTTTGTGATCAGAGCCGAAGATCATCGGTACATGGGCGAAGGCGGGAACGGTGTATCCCAGGGCCTGGAATATGAGTATCTGTCGGGGGGTATTGTTGATGTGGTCGTCTCCCCGAATGACATGGGTGATGTTCATGTCGGTGTCGTCCACCACGACGGTGAAGTTATAGGTGGGAGAGCCGTCGGATCTCCTGATGATGAGGTCGTCAAGCTCGCGGTTTTCGAAGATGATCTTCCCCTTAATCAGGTCCGTGAACTCGGTGACGCCGCTTTCCGGCGAGTGAAACCGCACCACGTAGGGCTCCTCCCGATGGGGGAGGTCCTTCCCCCGGCAGGTGCCGTCGTATTTCGGCTTTTCTCCCCGCTTCATCGCCGCATCCCTTTTTTCCTCCAGCTCCTCGGGGGTGCAGTAGCATCGATACGCCTTTTTTTCGGAAAGCAGCCTGCCTATCGCCTCTTGGTAGCAATCGTCCCTCTGACTTTGGTAAAAAGGTCCTTCATCCCAGTCCATCCCGAGCCAGGTGAGGCTGTCCAGAATCGCCTCGGTATATTCATCCCGGGAGCGCTCTCTGTCCGTATCCTCAATGCGCAAGATGAACGTCCCCCCCATACGGCGGGCGTAGAGCCAGTTGAAAAGAGATGTGCGGGCGCCGCCTATATGCAGGTGTCCCGTCGGGCTGGGGGCGAATCTGACACGTACTGTTTCCATGAATACCTCTGTTGCCGAGTGTCGTGTTGTATGTGAAATACCTGGTGAACGAAGCCTTCTTCTTTTTCCCTCAGGGGTATTAACACAGCACGGGCCTTTTGTCAACCGGAGAGGTTCGAAATAAAGATGTTCAAATATATTTATATAATTCATAATCAATATCCGATGCAAGTACAATTGAGATCTTACGGAACCACACGGGAGGAGACATGCACTCAGACGGTTTGTCCGCGACTACCCTGAATTTCGCCATCGATTACGAGCGCGCCCTTATGCAGCTGGATGATACGGATCTGTGGGTTTGGTTGATGTACCGTAGGGGATACACCCAGGAGTGGATCGGAGAACGCTTGGGGGTGAGCCAGTCGGATATCGCCTATCACCTGAGCCAGATCGTGTCAGAACTCGGCAGGAGGCTTCATGACGATCCGGTCCACTGATAAAAAGAATACGCACACCGGCGGGGAACATGATCTCCCCTCCAAATCGAAACATACAGGGAAACAGACATCCCCGACACACAAAAAGGGTGGTACTGATTGGACCCGGGATGTGCTCGATGCCATCATTCGGGAGGCGAAGGGAGGGAGCGTGAAGCACCAGGAGTTGTTTTTGAAATACAGACAGCATTTCAATGCCTCCGATGGAGATGAAGATTTGACAGAGATTGTGTACGAGGCACGATTCGTCGATGATACAACGAAGGATCCTGAAGATATATAAGCCCCATCCGGGCCAGCAGGTGCTTCATGCGTCCCGGGCGCGGTTTCGGGTGGCGGCCTGCGGCAGACGCTGGGGCAAAACCGTCGCCTCCACCGCGGAGATTGTTAAACACGCCTGGGAGGAGCCGGGGTCACTTTCCTTCTGGGTGGCGCCGGTGTATCGGCAGAGTTCCATCGCGTTCGACTTGGTGAGGAACGGTCTCTCCGGTGACGTTGTGAAGACAATCAGTAGGGAAAATCGCCGGATCGTCCTGGCGAACGGCTCGATTATCGAGTTCAGGAGCGCACATCTCGCCGACACATTGAGGGGTTTCGGCGTAGATTTCCTGGTCGTGGATGAGACCGCCTTTCTTCCCCGAGGGCTCTGGGAGGAGGTGCTGCGTCCCACTTTGGCCGATCGGCACGGAAGGGCGCTGTTGGTGGGAACTCCCAAGGGCAAAAACTGGTTTTACGGCCTTTTCGCCCGGGGGCGGGACAACAAAGAAGAAAACTGGGCGTCGTTTTGTTTTCCCACCGAGAGCAACCCGAACATCTCGAAAGACGAGATCGAAGAAGCCCAGAGGACGCTTCCCGACCGGGTGTTTCGCCAGGAATACCAGGCTCGGTTTGTGGAAGACGGCGCCGGGGTGTTTTCACACGTGCATGACGCCGTGCGGGCCAATCTCGCCGATCCATCACCCGGGAGAAGATACATCGGCGGTCTGGATGTGGCCCGCCTGCAGGATTACACGGTGCTGGTGATATTGGACGATGAGGGAGCCCTCGTCTATTTTGATCGCTTCAGGAGGACGAGCTGGGGCGTGATGAAGAGCCGGGTGGCGGGGGCGGTGAAAAAATATCACAACGCGATCGTGTGGATGGACTCCACCGGCGTCGGCGACCCGATCTTCGAGGATCTGAGGAGAATGGACCTGACCGTGAGGGGGGTTACCTTTTCGGCCAGGAACAAGGAGGCGATCATCGAGCACCTGGCGCTGGGTCTGGAGGGGGGACACATCACGCTCGCGCCGATCCCGGAATTGATCGATGAGCTCATGCTTTTTGAGGGAAGCATTACCACAGGCGGGGGTGTGCGCTATGGGGCGCCCCCCGGCGGCCATGATGACTGCGTGATCGCCCTGGGACTCGCGTGGTGGGGGATGCGGGGCGGGCGGATTTCCGGGGCGGATTTTGAACATATCGGATTCTGAGAACGAATTAGACGAAGGGAGATCGAGTATGCTGGCAAAGGCAAAGTTCACCGACGGAGAGATGCGGACCTATTCCATGGTGAAGAGAGTCGCCTGCCGCGGGGAGTATGTGATCATCAAGAGGAAGGGCGGACGGCGGGTGGTCCTTCCGGGGCGGGAGCTCCGCTGGCTGCAGCTGGGTAAGGAGCATCGGGTCTATCAGAAGGACTTTGGCAAGGATGTGTCGTTGTAATCGAAACTTTTTTCATGTGGATGGGGGGGCAGATGAATCGGGATGACATAAAAAGATATCTTGACTTCTATAACGGGAACAAGGAGGGAATCTTCGGCCATTTTACGGCCCGGCGGGTGTCGAGCGATATCCCCAGGGACGATCGGTTTTCCATCATCGATTTTTACTTTCAAAACGACATCCGGGTCATCCAGGATGTCCGTATCAACTTCACGCCGTCCCGGTTTGACGTGTCGGCGGCGCGTTCGGATACCGGTGAAATCCACACAGGCTTAACCGGTGAGGTGCGTCGGTGGCTTCGCTCCCGGAATTTCGGCGGCGGCCGCAGTTTCTGGGAGGCACTGCCCGGCTATCTCAGGACCCACGAAAACTACGGCACGCTCTTTCTGAAGCTCTTCGTCAGGAATGGGCGAATATCGGTCCAGAAGATGGAGACCCGGGACGTGGAGGTGGTGACCGACGAGCGGAATTACCTGGATGTGAAGCGATATGTGTTTTCCTGGGAGGAGACCCACGACCTGGAGGAAGGCGGCGAAAGGACGGTCGCGATGCGGGAGGAGATCGACGGCTTGGGGTATCGGCGGTATGCCGACGGGAAGCTCATCAGTGATGACGCCCACAATTTCGGTTTCATCCCGGTGGTGAAGATCATCCGGGAGGAGGTGGAGGGTTCCCCGTACGGGAAGTCCGGCATCGCCGATCTCATCGAGGCCCAGCAGAACGTCAACATGGCCCTGACGAAGAGGGCCTGGGCCACCAAGTACAATTCGTTTCGGGTCTGGGCGCCGAAGGAGGCGGGTTTTATAGAGCAGGGCACGACCATCCGGGTCTCCCCAGGGTCCCTCTCCCCCATCCCCATCGAGGCGGTGGGCGGAGACGTGGACCTGACCTCGGTGGAGCGGGAGGTGGACGACGCCCTGGACCACCTCTATCGGCTGGGGTCGGTGCCCCGCCGCCTGAAAGACGACATGGCCAGGGCCGCCACCTCGGCCAAGGCCCTCAACGCCATGCTGGAGAGCCTCAAGCGTTATACCGAGACGAAGCTGGTGTATCTCGGTCGGGGATTCGAAGAGCTGATGGAAAAATATCTCCTCATCAAATACGGCACAGACGCCTTCGAGGTGACGGTGGAATTTCCCTCTCTGGACCGGGAGGACCCGGATTATGTGCTGAGCCGGGCCCGGTTCCTGGCGGAGAGCGGGCACCTGCCGGCGGCGCTTTTGGAATTGGGGTGTGAGACCGAGGCGAAAAAGGCGAAAGATAAGGGGGGTGAGGGGGATGTGGGCCCGTCCGTGAGGGATTGTGAAATAATCGATGGGGATTGATGTCTGTTTGTACCGATTCAACCGGCCGCATTGTTCTGTGCGTTTCGGATCATATGACGCGCGTACAGGCGAACGAGGAGGGGAGAACATTCAGAGGATAAAATGATACGGACGTGTATCCGGGGAGGGGTGCGTCCCCCGGCAGTGGGATGAGGGGAGGCATAACAGAAAAAAGAAAAATGGAGATGCGGGGGAGTCCGGGATTCCCCCGCTTTTTATGTTACGCGATCTCTTTTCTCCCCGGTCCCCACAGTATCTCCTGGGGATAGCCGATGGCCCGGCTGGAGGGGACATCGATGAGGATGAACGCTGTATCACCGCCGTTTCGGGAGACAAGCTCCAGCGGCCCGTCCGGATCGATGCGGGCCTGGTCTCCCGGAACCAGGCGTTTGCCGTTGATATCAAGCATGCCGCCGGAGAGGTAGACGAACACCCGCCGATCCTCCCCGCAGTCGTGCGTCAGCGCCGTCTCCGGGTCGAGACGAGACATATAGATCGTCGCGTCCACGTGCAACTCCACCGCCGGGTCGTCCCCCCGGCCGGAGGCCACCACACACAGCCTGTTCGTGTGGTCTTCAACCGTGAAGGAGCGCTGGTCGTAGCCCGGCTCGAGCCGCGGCTCGTCCGGGTAGAACCATATCTGGTACAGGTGAGCCGGATCTTCGGTGAGATTGCATTCCGAATGGGAAACGCCGTTGCCTGCGGACATGCACTGGACATCTCCCGGGGCGATGACGGTCCGATTGCCCAGGCTGTCCTCGTGGGTGATCTCCCCCTCAAGGGGAATGGTGACGATCTCCATTTCCCGGTGGGAGTGGGTGTCGAATCCGCTGTTGGGGTCGATCACATCGTCGTTGAATACCCTGAGCGGTCCGAATCGGATGTTGTGCGGATCGTAGTAGAAGGAGAATGAAAAAAGCCAGTAGGTTTTCAGCCATCCGAAATCCACGAAATGCCGCTGGCGGGCACGTATGATTTGAAACATCTCCGCCGCCGGAAAACAGGCCGTGTAAAATCGGTGACAGTATACCCGTTTGAATAACGGCTGTCAATCATGGGTTTAAACGCCGCGTACCCGTGACAGGAATGCGAAAGTCACCGTATGGGTGCGGTTCTTGTTTTTTTACTTTTGTCTTCTCCGCTCCAGCTCCGCCAGGGTTTCCAGATGGGTCTTCCTGGTGATGGGGAACCAGATGAGAAACGGGAAGCTCAAAAACATCACCAGCGCGGGCACGGGACCGAAAAAGAGCCGTATCCCCAGAAGCGCATGGGGGGTCTGCTCGACCCCGGCCACGAATCCGAACAGCTCCAGCACCCAGCCGCCCACGAAGAGGGCGAAGGCGCTGGCTATCTTGTCGATCAACCCCTTGACGCCGTAGTAGAGCCCCTCCCGCCGCTCCCCGGTCATCAGCTCGTCGTGCTCCAGCACGTCCGGGAAGATGGACCAGGGGCACACCCACTGGGCGGAAAAGCCGAATCCGGCGATGAAAATGATCGGGTAGATCATCCAACTCCCCCCTTGGGGGAGGAAGAAGGTGGACGCCGTGGCGCTGAAGGCGATGAACAGCCCCAGGGCGTAGACCGGCCCCTTCTTTCCCCACCTGTCCATCAGCCACTTCCAGAAGACCAAAAACACCCCGATGGTCACCAGGAGCAGGATCATCAGGATGGGGATCTGTGATTCCATGTCCATCACGTAGGTGAGGAAAAAGGCCATGTAGCTCATCACCAGCATGAAGCAGACACCTGAGGCTACCTGCATGACCATCAGGTAGTCGAAGGGCTTGTTCTTGAAACAGGTGAGCATGGATGTAAACGCGGGAAGCTCGGACGGCGGCCCCTCCAGCTCCGGGCGCTGTTTGACCCCCAGCACGGTGATGTAGAGACAGATGATGGTAACCGCGGCGAAAACCAGGCCCATGCTGAACCACCCGATATCCTGGCTTTTCAACATCCCCGCGATGACCGGCGGCAGGGCCGCGCCCGCCATATAGCCGATGGTCCCCCCCACCATACGAAAGGTGATGAGGCTTGTCCGCTCGTCGTAGTCCCGGGTCAGCTCCGGCGTCATGGCGTAGTAGGAGACCGACGTGATCGTAAAGAGCGTGAAATAGAGGAAGAATATTCCCACGATCCAGGCGATGAGCCCGGGACTCATTAGGACGATCCGGCCCCCTGTTACGGGATCAAGCACAAACGGGGCGAGCTTTTGGGGCAGAAACCACAACAGGGAAAATGCGATGCCGAAGGGGATCGAGAAATAAATAAGGTAGACCTTTCTCCTCCCAAACCGCGAGCGGGTCCGGTCGGAGAGCCACCCGAAGGCCGGATCGGTCACGGCGTCCCAGATCTTGGCCAGAAGCAGCACCGTTCCCACGAGGCCGGGGCTGACGCCCGCGACGTCTGCATAAAAGAAGAGGATGAAAAAACTGAATCCTGCTATACACATAGAAATGCCGATGTCACCGAAGAGGTAGTATATTTTGGTGAATACAGGCAGGCGGTCGCGAACCGGCGCGTCCGCGGGACCGGAATGATGGCTCATGGCGCTCCCCCGTAATAAAAAAAATGAATGAACCGTATCGTTATGTGTCGTTCGTCTCCAAAAGGGAGGCCGTCTCCCTGTAGTGATCGGCCATTTTCGGATAGAGATCGACGTACTTCTTGTATAAAAATCGGTAGATATCCCGGTTTTCCCGGTTCGGGGTAAAAACCGTTTTCGGGTGGGTCATGGCGCCGACGGCGTCGGAGAGCTCCGTGAAAAGACCCGATCCCACGGCGGCGCTCACCGCCGATCCCAGAGCCGCCGCCTCCTGGACCTCCATGCGAACGGTGGGAACCTGGAACACGTCCGCCAGGATCTGAAGCACCTGATCGCTTTGGGAGGGGCCGCCGGACACACGGATCTCTTCGATCTCGATGCCGGTCTTTTTCTGTATGGCTTCGTAGCCTGTCAGGGTTTCCAGGGCAAGCCCCTCCAGAATCGCCCGGTAGATATGGGGGCGATCGTGGGACATGGTCAGCCCGATGATGGATCCCCGTGCCTCGTCCCGGTGAAAGGGGGGCGTCCAGTATGGATGGACCATCAGACCCAGGGAGCCGGGGGGGATATCGGCGATCGCCTCATCCAGGATGTCCTCGGTGGTCTTTCCGCTGTTTTCGGCCAGTTGCGCCTCGTGGGTGGCGATCTCGTTTTTGAACCAGGTCACGGTCAGAAAACCGCTGCCCACTCCCCCCTCCAGGACATACTGATCCGGCACCGCCGCGGGCCACGCAAGGTAGCGAAGCTCTTTGTCTGAAATATGTTTATGGTAGGGGATATCGAAATCGATGGTGGTCCCCAGGGAGAGGGCGGCCTTGGTATCATCGGTTACCCCCATCCCCAACACCGCCGATTGGACATCGCCACCCCCCACCACCACCGGGAGTCCTTTGGGGATGCCGGTATCGGCGGATGCTTCGCTTGTGATGTATCCGGTGATGCTGCCGGGGCGAACCAGCGGGGGGAGCTTGGCGGGGGTCACGCCGAAGATATCGTGTATGCCGCTGAAGGGGTACCAATCCAGCTTCTTGTAATCCAATGGAAACATCCCCACCATCATGCCGATGGATTCGTTGATTTCTCCGGTGAGGCGAAAGTTGAGATACGAGGCGACCTGGGTGAATACGGCGGTTTTTTCGTATACCTCCGGCTGGTATTGCTTGATCCAGATAAAGCGGGAATGGGTGCGGACATACTCGATGGCGCTTTTCATCCCGATGATCGTGAAGAAAAGGCCCCAGAGGTTTCTGAGGGGGCCCAGGTTTTCGGTGAAGCGGTTGTCCTGATAGACGATGGCGTTTCGGGTGGGGACGCCGTCTTTGTCCAGGGGGATGGCCGTGCCCCGCTGGGAGGAAAGGCCCACCGCCCGTAGCCGGGAGACGTCCGCTCCCAGGGCGTCTATTACCTCCCGCACCGCGTCCCTCGATTTCTGGTAATAGTCTTCGGGATCGTGTTCCATCCATCTCGGCTGGGGGATGATATCCGGGCCGTGGGCCCGGCGGGCCAGGGCCACCTCACGCCCCTCGGGATCGAACACCGCCGCCTTGACGTTCTGTGTACCGCAGTCTATGGCAAGAATCAGATCTCTGTCCGTCATGTTGTCCCCCTTCGGATGGATCTACCTGTCAAGAAAAAAGCTGTTCTTATGAGCGATGTCGACGTATTCAGCCACCTCCTGCTCTATGCGGGCGGTATGCCATCCCAGGTACGCTCCCATGCGCCGGGCCGTCTCCCGGCCTAGGGTCTCGTGATCGTCCCGCTGGTGGAGCGACAGATTGGTGCGCCTCATAAGAAAATCCCGTACCCGGGTGATCATCTCATGCTCGAGGCAATAATCCAACTCCGCCTGGATGTTCAGCTGATTGTTCGTGATGGGATGTGCCACGGATGAGTCCTTTTTAACCGCATCGATAATGGAAAGACCCCCAACGCCGTAATTCTGATACAGGTGAGAGAGGGTCTTCTCGTCGAGTTTTCCGGATGTATTCGATGCGGCCCACTCCTCGGGGGTCAGCCCTAGGATGAACCGTTCTTTTGAGCGGTTCGTATCCGATTTGTTAATGCTCACCGCGCCTTTTTTCGCCATGAGTTCGATGAGCTTTTCGGCCATGCTGCGAAAGATCGTGAGTTTCCCTCCCGTGATGACGAAATATCCGGAATAGACCTCGTCGATGAGCTCCCGCCGGGACGTCTTCGTCTCCGTGGTCTCGGTGGGATCCAAGACCAGCGGCCGCACCCCGGCGTAGGTGCCCAGGATATCCGCTTCCTCGAATCGGGCGTCGGGAAAGCAGTTGTCCACCACCACCTTCATGTATTCGTATTCCTCCCGCTCGGTATAGCAGTGATCCAGGTCTCCCGGATAGTCGGTGTCGGTGGTGCCCAGGTAGGTGAAGTCGCCGTGGGCCAGGACGAAGATGCTCCGGTTGTCGGCGGGACTCTTGACATACAGCCCGCCCACGTTGCCGATGTTTTCCCGCTTCACGACGATGTGGATCCCCTTTGAGGGACGGATGATCCTCGAGGCTTCTTCGGGCATGAGGTCGTCCGTCCACGGGCCGCAGGCATTGACGACGTTTTTAGCCCTGATGACGAGGGTATTCCCGGTCAATCGATCCACCGCCTCAACGCCTGTTGCCCTCCCTTTTCCGGTGATGACCCGTTTCGCCTCCAGGTAATTGACGGCGGTGCCGCCGGTCATTACGCCCTCCTTGACGATCTCCAGGGTCAGACGGGCGTCGTTGATAATGCACTCATATATCCGTGATGCGGAGTGGGTGCCCGGGATATTCACCAGGGGTTCGGCATTCTTGAGGTCGGGAAGCGGGAGGTGTACATATTTTTTGTAGTTGTTCCAGCCGGACAAAAGGTCGTAAAATCGGAGGTACGCCCCAAAGAAAAACGAGGTGGCGAGGTTGTGATTTATCATGACGATGGGCACGGGCCTGACCAGGTTGGGGAGCGCCCCCCGCAGCCAGTCCCGCTCATGGCAGGCCTCGCTGACGAGACTGAATTCCCCGTTGATGATGTACCTGACGCCGCCGTGGGCGAGGCGGGTGCTCTTCGACGAGGTGCCGAATCCGAAATCGTCCTTTTCGATGAGGGCGGCGGATATTCCCCTCAGGCCCAGGGCCCGAAGAATTCCGGCGCCGGTGATTCCCCCGCCGACGATCAAAACGTCAAAGGTCTTTTCGGAGAGTTCCGAAAGATAACGATCTCTGTCTTTTGCACTCCAGGTCTTCAAGGATTGTTTCGCATTCATGGTAGATATCCATCAAGAAAGAGTGAAAGGTCATGGGTTTCAATGGCCGTATCCGCATCTTTACCGAAGGCCGCCGCCATTTCCAGGCATACCGGATCGCCGGAGATGAGCACCTCGGCATTGGTGGACGCGGCGTGGAGAAACAGACGCCCGAGCATCGCCCGGCTGATTTCCGGGTGCGTGAGCTCCAATCCCGCGCCGTAGCCGCAGTCCGGGGCGGTGTCCCGGGAAAGTCCCATCTCCACAAGCGTCACGCCCGGAACCATGCCGATGATTTTCCGGGGCGCTTCGAAGAGCCGAAGCTCCCTGCCCAGCCCGCCGGGATCGTGATAGGTGACGGTAATGGGATCTTTTTTTGCAAATGAGGGTTTTTTCGCCTCCAGGAGCCCCAGCAGGTATTCGGGGAGCGTGAGGGCCTTCCAGCCCGGGGTCGGCATTCCGATCGACTCGTACTCCTTTGCGATCATCCGGGCGTCTTCCGCCTGGAGGAACACGACCGTTGATGCGCCGGTTTTTTCGACCGCGGCCAGAAAATGCTTCGCGAGTGTCCTTGTGGCGTCACGAAAGCCCAGGAAATGGGCGATATGCCCCGTGTCCGGCTCGTCCTTGAGGACGAAGGGGGAATCGCCGAGTTTCTCCGCCACGGAGAGGAGGGCTTTGATGGCTGCGCCCTCACCCGCCCGAATGCGGCTCCCCAGGATAATGAGCGTCTCCCCGGTATCCGCGGTGCTCTTCGAGATAACCTTTTTGATCTTCTTCGAGTCGCCGCCGAAGGGCTTTCCGGCCGTGATGTCGTCGGCCTTTTCGGAAAGCTCCGGCGGCAAAAGGCTCGGCGGGATGTCGCTTCGGGATGCGAGCATGATCTCCGATACGTCCATGCCGGTCTCGCACGCCTCCCGGCACGCCTTGCACATGGCGCATCGATAGAAATAAGACACGGTCTCGGGTGTCAATCCCTCCCGCCCCTGCATTATCTGATAGGCGAAGTAGGCGCGGTTGTGGGGTGAATCCGCCTCCCGCCGGGTGGCCCCGGCCACGGGGCATACGTCCCGACACATCTTGAAACAGACGGAACAGAGTCTCGTTTTTTCTGTAAGGTCCGGCATGATTACTCCTTCCTGTGCGGCACCCGTCATACGGGCGCCGAATGTGTCCAGACGATTATAGGCCCAGCTTGCCGGGATTCATGATATGGTTCGGGTCCATGGCCCGCTTGATCTTCCTGAAGTTCTCGAATCCGGCGTCTCCCAGTTCCCAGCGCATGAACCTGCCCAGATTCACTCCGATGCCGTGGTGGTGGTTGATGGTGCCGCCCAGCTTCTGGGTGATCTCGATGCCCCGGCGCCAGACCTCGTTATATTTTGTGCTGGCCTCGGGGCCGATCTTGAATTCCCCCACGAAGGTGGGGTAGATCATCCCGCCGGTGGGATACCAGTGGGAAAAATGGGCGCCCAGGAACATGCCCATCCCCTCCACCATCTCCTTGAGGCCGCGCTGGACCTGTACCAGGTAATCGAACGTTCCGGCGGAGTCGATGCAGCCGGATATCCTGATGGTGCCGGGGGTGGGGATGCCGAAGAGCGGATGGTCCGATGAGGGAAAGGCGATGGAAAAGCGCTTTTGTTCCCACCAGGTCTTACACGGCCCCTCGCCCAGGTCTTCGGCGCCCAGGGAGGTGATGATCTTCTTCGTCTCGGAAAGCTCCAACTCACACAATTCCTCGAAGCCGTCGAACATGACGATCAACAAAGAGCCGTTCATCTTGTGGTAAAAGGTGGTTTCCATCTCGTCGGAGACGCGCATGGCGGCGGGCCTCAGACCCCGGCGCATGATCAGCCGGGCGCCGTTCATGGCGGCGGGGAGATCCTCGAAGAGGACCCCCAGGAACTTCCTGCTTTCGGGCAGCTTCCGGATGATGAGCGTCGCCTCGGTGATGACCCCCAGCGTCCCCTCGGAGCCCATGAACAGATAGTTGAAGTTCGGCCCGGCGGCGGAGTTCGGCACGGCCTTGGTCCGCATGACCTCGCCCGTGGGGAGCACCACCTCCATGCCCAGGACCATCTCGGAGATTTTGCCGTATTTCGTGGAGAGAACCCCGGCGCTCCGGGCGGCCAGGAACCCGCCGATGCCGCTGACGTGCAGCGACTGGGGGTAGTGGCAGGTCGTGTATCCGTGGGGGTTGAGAAACGACTCCAGCTCCGCGCCGATGAGGCCGGTCTGGGTCGTGACGGTGTGGTTGTCGGTGTCGATATCGATCACCCGGGAGAGTCCCTTGACGTCCAGCACGATGCCGCCGAAAAGCGGGAGGGTGCTGCCGCTGCCCTGGGCGCCGCCGCATTCCGGCGTCACCGGGACCCTGTGGGTGTTGGCGATCTTCAGGATTTCGCTGACCTCTTCCGTCGTTTCGGGAATGACCACGAAATCGGCGATCGGCGGGGCGATGTCCCCCTCTTCCGGCGGAAAGGGGTTGTTGTATGCCACGATCAGGTCCCGGGAATAGGACCGGCGGTCTATGGGAGAGCTGATGAGCCGGTCCGGTCCCAGCACCTCCCGGAGGTCTCTTTCGACGATGGTTTTGTGGTATGGATACACGCGGCGGAAACGGTCATCGGCTATCACGATGTCACCTCTTGGAAGGATGGATGTGAGGAGAACGCCCCGGTGACGATGCGTGTCGCCGGTGACGCACGCTGGGAACAAGAATAGAAAAAAGGCGCGGCGGTGTCAAGACTTATTTGCTCAGGGACACATGAGCACGGTCGGCGGCTGTAAAGCGGTTTTCAGGGGGAGGGGGATTTAATCCCATGGTGCCGAGGGATGATTTTCGGGCGTCTTGTCCTCCGGTGGATTGACAACCGGATGAATGCGTCGTATGATGAAAACATAATTTCATTTGCTCTCGCGCGAGCGACTTAAGAAGGACGAGAACGATGCGTATATCAAAAGCCGCGGTTTGTATCAGTCTTGTGCTGGCGGTCGTCATATCGGGTGCGGCACTCGCCCAGTATGATGATCGCACCGATTTCATCTATGAGGGGCTCTATCGATTCGGCAAAACCGAGGCTGAGTTCATCTTTGCCCTGGGGGATCCCCTGGAGGTCGTCGAGACCGAGCGGCCCAACACCCACAGGCCGAAAAAGACGGACACGATACGTGAATACATCTATGAAGACGTAAGCTTCTCCATCTACGAGGTGTTCGACGGCAAGAAGATCATGATGAAGGCGGCCTACACATCGGACGCGTACGAGTTTGACGGACTCTCCGTGGGGGATTCGGCGTTTACCGTTACCCGCCGCCTGGGCCAGCCGGACGTCATCGATGATGGCATGTATCTCTATTTCGGAGAGATTTACGAAGAGGTGCGCTTTCTATTGGAAAACGGCGCAGTGGTGGAGATTGACTTCATCGAGTGGCCCGATTGATGAAGAAAAGCCGGGCGTGCTTCGCATCCCCGGCCTCTTGTTTTTTATTATTTTATTCCCCGCCGTCTTTTATACCGGCTTGAAGGCGCCGATCTTCTCCATGTAATCGAGCATCTTGAGATACAGCCGGTCCCGGTCTTTCAGAATCTGCTCTTCGCTTCTGCCCTGATAATCGTACAGCCCCCGGGAGGTCTTCGCCCCCATGGCGCCCGCTGTCACCTTCTCTTCGATGATGGGAAACGTCATCCCGTAGCTCTTCGCACTGTCCCGAACCAGATCCAGCCCCGTGAAGTCCAGGCTCTGAGCCACCCCCACGATGGGAAGCCGTATGCCCAGGCTGTGCTTCACCGCGGCGTCGATGTCCTCCACCGAGGCGAGCTCGTTGGTCAGGATATCCATCACCGCCAGGAAGATGTTGTTCTGGATCTTGTTGACGATAAAGGAGCGGGCGAATTTCTTCATGAATACCGGCTTTTTGCCGAGCCGCTCCATAAGCTCCATGGTCAGGGTCACCGCATCCGGGGCGGTTTTTTCCCCGGGCACCACCTCCACCAGGGGGATGATGTGGGGCGGGGCGAACCAGTGGGCCACCACCAGGCGGGAGGGGTCCTTGATATCGATGATCTCAAACACGTCGAGCCCCGATGTGTTGCTGGCCAGCACCGTATCCTTCGGACAGGCCGCCTCCAGGCGGGAAAACACCTCCCGCTTGACCGTGTCCACCTCCACCACCGCCTCAAGGACGTAATCGACGTCTTTCGCAGCCGCCTCCAGGTCCGTGGTGGGGTGGATGCGCTTCAGCACATCGGGGATGTCTTTTTTGCCCAACCTTTTTGCTTCCGATAACGTTTCAAGGTTGTTTTCGACCAGATCCATTGCCCGCTTCAATGCGTCTTCGTTCAGGTCCACAAGGCGGGTCTCGATGCCCGCCGTGGCGAACACCTGGGCGATGGAATGACCCATCACACCGGCGCCCACCACCAGCGCCGTTTTAACATCGCGTGCCTTCATGTGATTTCCCCTTTCAATGATGTGTTCCACTGCGCTCAGTCTACGCCGGGAATTGGTCCCGGTCAAGAAATATCGACGGGACATCCCGCGTCCGCCCGGCGGGTTGATATCGATGCCGGGTGATATAAAAAAAACGGCCGACGGTATGCTCGTCTGCCGTTTCGATATACGCCCCGGTCGGTGTGGTGGGCCGGGGCGTGTAGATTTCTAAAAAATTACCGGAAGCGTATTCCCCCGGGCGTTGACTACTCGTCGGATTCGGGAAGGTGCTCCCGGACGAATTCCTCTATCAGGTCCGCCACGATATTCGCCCCGGTCTCGCTCAGGTGCAGGGTGTCGGTTATCAGAAGGCACCCGTTGGCGTCGGCGATCTCCTCGAAGCTTTTCTTCAAAACGAAGTGCTTGGCGATGCCGATGTACATCGCCTTGGTCTGGTCCTCATAGCCGATGGCGGGATTTCCCCCGGCCCCCCGGAGAGAGGCGTCCATGGTCTCGTTGAGGGGGAGGTAAGCGAGGTCCAATTCATCGGCCACCTCCTCGATGACAAGGCTGTACTCCATCGCCCGGGCGTAGGCCTCGTGGTCGATGTCCTCGTTGATGGGGGGCAGCGAGAGCAGCGCGATCTCGGCGTCGGTATAGGCGATCAGCTTCTCGCACAGGGCGATCAGGTTTTCTTTGTACCATTCTTTCGTGGGCGTCTGGGGAAGGCCCATTTCCTTGATCTGCGCCCGGCCCTTTTCTTCCGACATGGAGCCGTTGGCGTCGTTGGTGCCGATGAGGATGGTGACGTATTCCGGGTCACAGGCGATGATCTCGTCGCTTCGCGCCAACAGATTCCAGGCAAGCTCGCCGTTGATGCCGGCGTTGATCACGTCCACCTCGCCATTCAGGCGCTCGGCCAGGAGGTCCACATAGTTGTGGCTGACTCTTCCGTGGGTGATGCTGTCTCCCGCACAGACGAGGGTGGGAAGGTCACTTTCGGGCATGACCTCGGAGATGTAGACGGCGGGCCTGTTGTCCGGCGGCTTCTGGGCCGCGCGGGAGAGCGCCGTGTAAAAGATCACCACAAAAACCACCAGGACCACCACAACGATACCGGCAATCATCAGCGCCTTCTTCATCGCGTTCTCCTTTTCGTTCTCTTTCTTAATTCATTTTTCTGACAGGATACCGGAAGGGGAGGGGAGGGTCAAGTATAAAAAATAAGTTAAAAGTGATTACTTAATGTCATAAGGGGAAAATTCCCCCCGAACGACCACCGGCCGTCCGGGGGATTTTTGCAATAAACTAAGCAGTGCTTATCCAGAGATTATTTCTCTGCCTCCAGCACGGAATGCTTCACCTTCTCCACATCGCTCGGGTAGTTGCGGGAGCCGATGAAAAACAACAGCGACGCCAGGAACCCGGCGCAGCCCGCGATGATGATGGCGGTGCGCAAGGCATCCGCATCGGCACCCAGGCCGTCGGAGATTGCCCCCACCGCCATCGGCGCCCATGCCCCGCCAAGCAGGTAGATCGCCAGCACCGTCATCCCCCAGGAGACACCCTTCAGCCCCGGCGTTACCACGTCCTGGGTGATGGTGTGGATGGAGGGAAGCCCCATCATTAAAAATATCCCGAAGGCGAACATCAGATACAGCCCCGCCCCTTCAACGTCCAAAAGCAGCCCCGGGATCAAAAGCGCCGCGCTGAGGACATCCCCCACCACGGGCACCAGCATCCGGCCCCTCGGATTCTTCTTCTGCCAACGGTCCGCCAGGATGCCCCCCAGGGGCGAGCCGATGATGGCCATCAGGCTGATGACACCCACGGTCATGCCCGCCTTGGCTTCCGTTACGTCGTGGGCCCGGATGAGAAACGTCGGGAGCCACACCAGCACCGCCACGGCCATGATGTTGTGCATGGCGTGCCCGATGTAGAGCCACCTCAGCGTCGGGACCTTCAGGACCGCCTTGGCGGATTCAATAAAACCGGGCCGCTCGCCGCCGGTCTCCTCCACCGCCTCCACAGTCTTGTAGTCCTTCAGAAAGAGCGCCAAAATCCCCAGGATGATCCCCGGCACCGCGAAGACGTAAAAGGGCGTCCGCCAGCCGCCGTAGTGTGTGGAGAGATACCCGCCCATGATGTAGCCCAGGGCGGCGCCCAGGGGCACGAAGATGTTGAAGACGCCCATCGCCGTGCCCCGCTTCTCCGCGGGGTAGGCCGCGGTGATCATGGCGGTCCCCCCGGCGGAGTAGCCGGCCTCCCCCACGCCCACCATTGTTCGGGGGATGAAGACCGTCAGAAAATTTCTTCCCAGGCCGGTGACGAAGGTGAACGCGCTCCAGAACACCGCCATGATGGCCACCGCCTTCCTGCGGCTCCACCGGTCGATGAGGTAAGCCACCGGCAGCGAAAAGAGAGACGCGCTCAAGAGAAACACGGTATGCAGCCATCCCCCCTGGGTGTCGGTCAGATTGAGCTCCGTCATCATCGGCTCCAGCACCGCCGACATGACCTGACGGTCCATCCAGTTGATCATCCACAACAGCGAAAGCACGACCAGAAGAAATCGCGCCGACCCACCTCCCGTCTGGTAGGCCTTCCCCTGTGATTGTACGGACATGTGTATTCCTCCTTGAATGATGAGAATAATAAATTATATATACACGGATGTATCGTCACGCCGCCTGCGCGGCGTTCTGTTGTTCATTCAATGGGCGAGTGTCGGGGATGTGCGGGTACGGATGTATTCGCCAAGGCTATATACAAACTATATATAAAAAATTTTTGTGGACACGTCAATGCTTTTTTTTCGCGCCTGTGGGCGGTTTTTCCATCGAAAAAAAATTTAAAAAAATGAATTGCCATTCAGTTTAAAATGTGGCATGATAGAAAACTTATCTCACACGATTATCGACATGAATATGATCGGTATGGCACATCGACCCGAGTGGTAATAAAACAAAGGAGGATACAACCCCATGAAGGAATGTGTGATTATCGACGGTGTGCGTACGGCGAACGCCCGGGCGCACCTGGAAAAGGGATGGTTCAAGAACCACACCCCGGACGTGCTCCTGACCACGGTGTACGACGCGCTGTTTAAAAGAAATCCCAAGGTGAAACCGGAAGATATCGAAGCGGTCTACTGCGGCACCGCCAACCAGGCCGGCAAGCAGAACGACATCGCCCGGGCCGCATGGCTGGCCGGGGGCTTCCCGGAATCGGTGGCCACAAACGGTATCGGCCAGCAGTGTCCCTCGGGCATGGCGGCCCTGGAGCACGCTGCCCGGGCCATCATGGTGGGCGAGGGTGACACCTACATCGCCTCGGGCGTGGAAGACATGGCCCAGGTTCCCATGATGTTCGCCCTGGAGATGCCCCCCAGGATCGGCGAGCGGTATGATTTCAACGAGCTGCCCATGGGCGCCACCGCCGAGAAGGTGGCCGAACAATATAAGGTCGGCCGGGAGGACATGGACAACATGGCCCTCTGGAGCCACAAAAAGGCGTGGGAGGCCACCCAGGCCGGCAAGTTCAAGAATGAGATCATCCCCCTGGAGGGAGCGGAAGAGGACGGCACCAAGATCACCGTCGATCGGGATCAGTGGATCAGGGAATCCATCTCGATTGAGAAGATGGCCTCCATGCAGTCTCCCTTCAAGGAGAACGGCGTAGTGACCGCGGCCACCTCGTCCCCCCTCACCGCCGGCGCCGCCGCCCTGCTGTTGATGGATCGGGAAAAGGCGGATAAATTGGGCCTGGACTACACCCTCAAGTACGTCGCCGGCGCCATGGCCGGGTGCGATCCCACCGTCATGGGTATCGGCCCCATCTTCGCCGTCAGAAAGCTTTTGGAGCGAACGGGCCTTACCGTCAAGGACATCGGCGTATGGGAGCTCAACGAGGCCTTCGCCAGCCAGTCCCTGGCGGTCATCCGGGAGCTGGGCATCGCCAAGAACGCCCCCTTTGACAACGTCAATATCTGGGGCGGCGCCATCGCCCTGGGCCACCCCCTGGGTGAGTCCGGCGCGCGCATCGTCGTGACCCTCAACAACATCATGAAGACCGACATGAAAGACAAGAAGTACGGCGTGGCCACCCTCTGCGGCGGATTCGGAAACGCCAACTCCTCCCTGTGGGAGAACGTCAAGGCGTAACCAATCGCCTTGCTTTTCATAGACGGGCCGGGTGGATGTTTCTCCCCGGCCCTTTTTTTATCCATCTCCCGGCGTTGACAGCCGGGCATGGGTGGTATAAGGTGGGCCCATTATCATTTCTCACTTCTCGGGGGGCGTCCATGAACGATCAAGACACACCCAAACATAAAGAGACAAACGACGACCTCTACGCCGGCATCGCCTCCCGGTACGATATCCTCTTCGAGGAGGAGGACCACACGGCCCGGATGTCTTTTTATGAAGAGGTACTCAAGAAATATCAGGCCAATCGGGTGCTGGACTGCTCCTGCGGCACCGGGAAGTACCTGACAATGCTGGCTCCCCTGGGGCTGTCGCTCTTCGGCTCGGACGTCTCTCCGTCCATGCTCGCCGTGGCACAAGAGAACATAAAGAGGCTGGGACTTCAGATCCCCCTGACCAGGGCGGACTTCCGCTCCCTCCCGGAACATTTTTCCGAGCCCTTCGACGCGATCCTGTGCCTCTCCACGTCCCTTCCCCACGTGGGGAGTGAGGACGAGATGATTCGGGCGCTTTCGAGCATGTACGCATCCCTCACGGACCGGGGCGTGCTGATTATCACCCATGGAACTTCTGAACGGATGATGATGGAGCAGCCGAGGTTCCTGCCGGTCGTCAACAATCGGGATCTCTCCCGGGTCTTCGTCATCGATTATCACGGCCGGGGCATTACGTTTCACGTGCTCGATTTCATCCACACCGACTCCACCACCGAGTTCCTCACCTGGAGCGCGACATATCCCTTCATGCCCCTGGAGAAGGACTACCGGCGGATGCTCGAGGCCGCAGGCTTCAAAGACGTGGAAGCCTACGGCGGCTATGATTTCTCTCCTTATACTGAAACCAGCGAGTTCCTGATCGTGGTGGCGGGAAGGAATCGTCATGAAGAATCATAAACGGTCAAGGGGAGGTGTCGAGTCGCTGGCGAAGATAAATCGGACGTTGTTCTGGGCGTTGTGTGTTCTCGTGGTCCTTGCGGTCGGCGTTTTGTTGTGGAGCTTTCTGCCGAAAACGGCACGGGAATGGAATGACCGGGGTGAATCGCTGGCAAACAACGGGAAATATGAAAAGGCACTGGAATGTTTCAACCGGGCGGTGGAACTGGACCCCGGCGAGTCGGAGTATCTGAGCAACCGGGGCAATGTTCGTCTCTATCTCGGTGATTTTGAGGGGGCGGTGAGGGACTTCTCCCTGGTTATCAAAATCGACCCCCGTACAGGCGCCGCGTACTACAACCGGGGCATCGCATACACTCACCTGGGGCTGTCCTCCGAGGCCGCCCAGGACCTGGATCGCGCATGCGAGCTGGGGATAGTGAAGGGATGCGACGCCGTCAAGGAGCTCAAGCTGTGGCCCTGACGCGTCCTTTCTTGAAACGTCACTTTTCAAACAGCGGTTGTTTGGAGAGGAAGCGGTCATAGAAAAACAGGAGGATGACACAGCCTCCCATCACCAGGCATCCCCCGGTGCCGAACAGGCCGATGGAGAGGTCGTTGTCCCAGTCGAGGTACATCAGCGACACCCCGTACAGGCCGTTGGTTGAGCCGTGCATCAGGGCCGCAGGGATGACCGATTTCGCCCGGAGACGGATATAGCTGATGAGTATACCGAGAAGCATGGTCGCCGCGATCATCTGAAAGATCCCCGCCGCCGGGTGATCGGGGAAGTTGTGCCCCATCACAATTAGGGGCGCATGCCACACGCCCCATACCAGCCCGATCAGTGCCGAGCCGGTAAACACGCCGAGATGCTCCCACTCCCGCTGCAAGAGTCCCCGCCATCCCAGCTCTTCTCCGAAGGCGAGAAGGGCATTGATCGTGGCCCCGGCAATGAGCCCCTGGACAAGGGACATCAGGGCGGGATTGATTCGCATGTTTGCGTAGCTTTCCCGCATGGCTTCGATCTGCTGTGGGGAGAGGGTGGCGGCCATGCGGCGGAATAGCCCCTCGTGCTCCGGCGAAAAGGACACCCCCGGAAGCAGCATGGCCACGGGGATGGCACAGAACACCAGCAGCGCCGGCAGAAGCCAGGCTGTTAAAAACCAGACGTTTATGCGAAAGGAAATACCCAGGGGCTCGACGACCGCCTGACGATAGAGTACCTTCTGGACGAACAGCGCCGACAGCATGGGAACGAGCATGAAGACGGCCCCGACGACCACGGAGAGCGGCGTGTTCCATCGCCCGTCCGCCAGGTAATATACAAGGGCGATCAGCCAGGATACACCGAAGGTGATGAGGAGAAAAAACGTTGCCTTTTGTTTCGGGGCGGGCATGTCTCTATTCCCACATACCGTGAAAGGCGTTCTTACGGAAAATCAAAGCCGTCATACTCCCCCTCCACGGTCAAGGTGCCGCGAATGATATCCCCGTCCTCCTCCAGAACGAATCCCCGCTTCTCGAGCGTCCTGATGGCCACCTCGTTGTCCGGCAGCATCTTGGTGCCTATCGTGCGGATGCCCCGGTACCGGGCGATTTTAATGCAGTAGTCGATCAGAAGCGACCCTGCGCCCCGGCCGTGCCAGGGATCGCCCACCGCGGCGACGAACTGGGCGGTGTTGTGTCCCGTGTCGATGATCAGGCGCCCGACGCCGATGAGCTTCTCCGTGCCGTTCTCGGTCATTTCAAGAACGATCCCGATCTCACGGTCATAGTCGATGAAACAGTAACGGGTGATCATGTCCCGGGTGATGTCCTTGATGGGATGGGTGAATCGAAAGCGTATGGTTTCCTCGGAATAGGTTTCGAAAAGCTCCCGCCACAGAGGATCGTCCTCCGGTTTAATGGGGCGGAGCAGCACGGGGGTGCCGTCCTTGAGCTTCGCGGGGCGGACGTATTCCTCCGGATAGGGGCGAACCGTAAGGTGGGAATAGGGGACGACTTCGTCCGGCATAATACGTGAATCCGTCACCACCCGGCCGTCCACGGCCATAACCTCCGATTCTGTGACCATCAGCGGGTTGATGTCCAGCTCCGCGATTTCCGGGAAATCCGCCACCAGGTATGAAAAGCGTATCATTATCTCGATAAATCGGTCGATGTTCGCCCCGGGCTTTCCCCGGTATCCTTCCAAGAGCGGCCAGGATTTCAGCGATTCCAGCATCCTGCGGGCCAGGCTCTCGTTGAGGGGCGGCAGGCCCAGCGCCCGATCCCGAAACACCTCCGCCGCCACGCCGCCCATACCCACCATGATTACCGAGCCGAAGGTGACGTCTTTCTTCGCCCCCATGATCATCTCGAAGCGGTCGTGTGCCGTGAACATCCGCTGTATGGTCACCCCGTCTATCCGGGCGTCCGGCGCCGCTTTTGAGACGGTCTCGATCATGCTCCGGTGGGCGCTTATCACCTCTTTTTCGGATGTGAGATTCAACACCACGCCGCCCACGTCGGTTTTATGGGTGATGTCCGGGGAGTGTATCTTCATCACCACGGGATAGCCGATCGTTTCGGCATGTTGTACGGCCGTCTCCTGTGACTCGGCGAGTATCGGCATGGTTACCGGGATGCCGTAAGCCTCGAGCAGTCTCTTGGTCTCGATTTCCGAGAAAATATAGTCCCGGCCGTCGCCACCCCCTTTTTTGAACAGCGGCTCGAGCTGTTCCCTGATCTTGAAGCGATCGATGGTGAACTCGACGTGAACTTCCTTGGGGGTTTCATAGAGCGTTTCGAGGTTTCTCTGGTAGTTGACCAGGTGCATGAACGCCTGGACGGCCTGATCGGGCGTGGTGTAGGTGGGGGTCCCGGCCTTATTGAGTATTTTGATTCCGTCTCGGACGGCGTACCCGCCCATCCATGCGGCGAGGATCGGCTTTTCCGTGCCTTTCGCGATACGGCCGATCTCCCTGGCGGTGCCGGTGGGATCGGTCATGGCCTGGGGTGTCAGCACCACCAGCACCGCATCCACGTTCGGATCGTCAATGGTAATCCTCGTCGCCTCGGCCAGCCGTTCCGGCGGTGCGTCTCCCAGGACGTCCACCGGGTTTCCGTGGGACCAGAAGACGGGGAGGAATCCGTCCAGTTTCGATACGGTCTCATCCGTCAGCTCGGCGAGCAGGCCGTTGCGGGCGATGAGGGAGTCGGTGGCCATTACTCCCGGCCCCCCGGCGTTGGTGACAATAGCGAGCCTCGGTCCCCCGGGGAGCTTTGATCCCGCAAGGAGGGCGGCGCACTCGAAGATATCGTCGATCTCGATGACCCGCTCCACGCCCGCCCGCATGAAGGCGGCGTCGTAGACGTCGTCGGCGCCGGCCATCGCCCCGGTGTGGGAGGCGGCCGCCTGGGCGGATTCGGCGAACCGGCCCGATTTGTACGCTACGATCGGCTTCGTCCGGGAAAACCCCCTGGTGGCGCTCATGAATTCCCGGGCGTTGGTGATGGACTCCACGTAGAGGATGATGGAGTCGGTATTCGGATCCTGTCCGAAATAGTCGATGAGATCATCGAAGGATATATCCAGCATGTTCCCGATGGAAACAAAGAAGGAAAACCCGATTCCCTTTTCGATGGCCCAGTCCAGAATAGAGGTACACAGCGCCCCCGATTGGGATATGACCGCCACCCGCCCCGGACCGGGCATGGCGTCGGCAAAACTGACGTTCATGGAGAGGGGCGGAACGATGATGCCCAGACAATTTGGTCCCAGGATGCGCATCCCCTCGTATTTGTGTTGTATGGCCTCGATCTCGGTCTCAAGCCGTTTCCCCTCTTCGCCGATTTCCCGAAAACCCGCGGAGATAATAATGACGCCCATCGTTCCCATGGCGCCGCAGTCCTCAACGATGCCCGGCACGGTTCCCGCCGGGGTGCAGATGACCGCCAGGTCCGCAGGGCTGGGCAGGTTCTTGACGTCCGGGTAGGCGTGTATGCCCTGAACGGATTCGCGCTTCGGATTGACCGGGTAGATGACTCCCGGGAAGCCGGAACCGACCAGTTTTTTCAGGATGGTGTAGCCAACGCTGGAGGGTGAATCGCTTGCGCCGACGATAGCGATGCGCTTCGGGGCGAAGATGGAATCCAGATTGACGGTGCTCATGAATGTTCTCCCCTTGTGTCGAAGGTCGGTAATGATAATGCTAAAATAACTGTTCTATTGAGTATATAATAATTCATATCGAAGAAATATGGAAAAAATATCAATAAAACAAATATTATATCAGAACTCCGTATACTTTCAAGAGAAAATAGGAACGGGGAATGGGATGTGTTCAATTGACGTATGTGCGTTTTTCTGGTAGTCTTCTTTGAAATTAATATATACGGAAGGGAGAATGTGATGTCGAAACAGGATAGTTTCAACGACGCCAGGGCCCAGATCGTTCGGGACATCGTGCTTCGCTATTACCAAGATCGAGACCCGAAACTGGGCTCTTTCAACGTGACGGCGATAAAGGACCTCTGTTTTAACGCCGTTACCCTTTTTGAGCACATCATGGAGGAGCTGGATAAAAAGTCATCGTAACCAAATCGTTTCGTCGCGAGTTGGATGAGCGGTGCGGTCGATTACCCATATCGAATTTCTATCTTATATGATTCATTTGGAGAGATGGCATGAGCCTCACGGATCGTCCGTATCTCCGGTCGGTCGGAGAAGTCGGTCGGGCGTCGTTTTTTTGTGCGATGATCGTATTGTTGTTGTGTGTCTGCCAGGCATGCTGCAGCACGCCCCGCCCCCTGTCTTTGAAGACCCTCAACAAGGGGCTTGAAGACACATCCGGTCCCTTCGTGTACGACGGGCCGGGGGACATCGTCCTGCACATGGAATCCGACCCCGCCATGCCCCGGGGGGAGAACGTCACAACGGGGGAGGCTTTCATGAGCGATATCCTGGGTCAATCCCGGCCCCTGGCGGTCTATACTCCCCCCGGATACGATCCGGAGAGGGAGGAGCCGTATCCGGTGATATACGCCCTGCACGGCTTCGGCGGGCGCTATACCATGTGGCTGCCCCTGATTCCGCCCGTGGTGGAGGCGTTCGAGGCGGGGGTTATCCCCGATGCGGTCATCGTGATGGTCGATTTCTCCCTGTCGGGGACCGGACTCGACGACCCGGATACCTACTATGACGACCGGGGCGGCAGCTTTTACATCAACACAAACCAGGGACGATTCGAGGATCATTTCTTCTGTGAGCTGGTCCCCTTCGTGACGGAGCATTATCACGTCCGAACCGACGCCGAGGGCGTAGTGCTGATCGGGGCGTCGATGGGGGGCTACGGTGTACTCTGGTACGGCATCGGTCATCCCGATTTTTCCCACATCCTGATACCGATCTTCCCCCCGGCGGACCTCAGATACAGCATCGAGGGGGATCGCCTCGCCGATTACGATCCGGAGCGCTACACACCTGTGACCACAGACGACCCGAACCGTATCGTCAACGCGAGCGTATTGTGGGGCTGCTTCGGGGTGACGGAGGAATTCATCTATTACGCCGTGTTCGACAGCGACCGGACTCCGGGGGAGGTCTGGATCGAGGACCTGCCGGTGTGGCAAAGGTTCAAGGAGTTCAACCCGGTGGAGGTGCTGGCGGACGAGCATCCCGATCTCTCCGGTCAGCGCTATTTCATCATCGCAGGCGGCGAGGACGACTTCAACCTGGACGCCCACATCCCCATCATCGCGCCGCTTCTTTCGGCGGCGGGGGCGCGGGTTTCTCCCCCGGAGGGTGAACGCATCACTCCCGGCGGTCGGCACAACGCCGCGTTCGTCGAGGCCAGAAAGGACGAGATTTTTCGGTGGCTCGGAGACGAGCTCAAGGAGGGATTGGGGCCGAAAGAAAAATAATATATGCGCAACGAGCATCTCCGGTGATTTCACATGAGAGAGTCTCTGAACTATAAAAAACAGTGACGAGTCATCCCCGGCGCTTTCATACGCCGGGGGGCGAGGGCACCCATATATATCATAACGTTCATAACAGGAAAACCATGAGAGTACCGAAGAACCTGAATGGAATTCGCGCGGGCGTTCATATACGCCCCGCCGAAGCGGACGATCTTGACGCCGTCGTGTACCTGTGGCAGGAGATGATGGCGTTTCACGTCGAGCAAAACACGGTTTTCACCCTCCGGGAGGACGCCGCGGATGTGTATGGGCCGTACGCCGCGGACTGCATCGCAAACGGGGCGAAGCTGACGCTGGTGGCCGAAGAGGACTGCGAGATTGTGGGATACATTTTCGGGGAGATCATCTCCCCCCCGCCGGTATATCCGGGCCGGAAATGGGGCGTCGTCAATGAAATCTGCGTGTCGGAGATGCACCAGAACATGGGCCTGGGAACGGAGCTGCTATATGAGGCGGAGCGGTGGTTCTTCAAGAACGACGCCGAGCGGATTGAATGCCGGGTGGCCGTCACCAACCCGGTGTCACAGCGCTTCTGGAAAAAGCACGGGTATGCCGGATACATCAAAGTGTGTATAAAGGAGCTGTGAGTTCTCTCGCTTCCGTCAACCCTGTTTGGTTTCTCTGATGTCGTTTCCTAAAATGAGGGATTGATATATCTTTTTCAAACCACTAAAAACCCTACCACACCCCCCGTATCATTGAGCACCGTACGGATTTCAGAAAAAAAGAATACGCGTCGTATTTGAAGTAAGAAGAAATAGGACGAAAAATCGGTTGACATGTATAATTTACGTTTGGTAATATGCAGGCAAGCACGAGCTGATTGGTAGCGCGGCACGTCCACACGGTCTCATCTGTTTTTCATATTGAGTTTCACACCTCCCGTCTCGACAGGGAACCCCCTCGTTCCCATCTTGTGAAGTCCCGGCCCGAGAAGATCAATTAACGTGGTTCGTAACGTGCAAAGAACGTGGACGGCTGGGGATATATGTATCGCTTAAAAAAATGAAAGGGAGGCTCCCATGTTGGATAAGCCGGCGATTAAATTTTTGAATGACTTGGGATATAATCCGGTTTCGTATCCGTATAGAGAATTTGAGCCGATGGACGTGCTCTATAGGGCGAAAAAGAAGCTCGCGCGCCTGGGCTCCGTCTCGTATATTATTGCCGATACCTCAGAAAAGAAGCCGAAGATTGAAAGAGACCGGGAGACGCCGAAAATTTCAGGGCATTTGACCGCAAAATTCAATTTTTCATTAGGGGTTTCGGCGCTTGATAATCTTCTATCCGCGATCGGCGTTCCCGGTGTGGGTGTGAAGGGATTATTCAAAAACGCAAAATCGTTTACCTTCGAATACAAGAATGTTCTTCTGGATTCTTCGGAGCCTCTAGCGATAGCGAAGTATCTTGGTAATTCCGTACCGGATATGAAAAATAAGCTAATCGGACATTTTGATGAGAAGAAAGAGGCGTACATTGTACTTGAGGTCCTCAAGTCCAATTCATTCTCAATTACGTCAAAGGATAAAAACGAATGCAACCTTGATATCGATGTGGCGAATCTTCAAGATATTATCTCGGTTCAACCGGGTATCACCGTCAAAAAAACCGAGGATTATACCGTGTCGTTTAAAGGCAAAAAATATTTCAATTTCGCGATAATGGTAATGATGATGTGGGTATCGCCGGAGAGTCAATCGTTTGAGATGATGATACCCGGGAAGCCGCCGGGAGTGGGTACGAAAGCAATGTTTTCAATGGAAGAAAAAGACGCACAGAATATTTTTTCGCCTCCTCTTATACAACCGGGAGAATTGCTGGATATTTCGGATTAGACATCCGGTATGATAGGAACCGGATCTTTTATGGAATTGCTCGAAAAGGGTGCCCTCGCGCTCAGACACGTGGCTGTGGAAAAGATGTATATGGTGTAAAAAACAGACACCTTTCGTTTGCATACAGTATATCTTCTCTCTCGAAGCCGCCGTTTATGGCGGCTTCTTTTTTTTCAGGGAAGATACTGAAAAATGCGCCTTGCATGTGAGAGATTAATAAATAGAACTTGACGGGTATTTAACGGCATGATAATCTCTCTCAAAAAATATAGGAGAATTGACATGCGGAGAAGAATTGCTTTGGTCATGTGCCTGTTCGTTATCGGATTGTTTTGCGGCGCGCCGACGTACTATGACCTGTGTCCCGACTCGATCTCGGATTCGCCCGACGAGTATGCTACTATTACTACAGACAACAGCACTCACGCGTACATAAAGGAGATCAATGGAGAAAGGGTCGGTTCCGGCATACGGAATGTTGAAGTCTATGTGCCGCCTGGAGTCGTCATTATCACGGGATTGTATAATGATGGAGAAAATTACACGTCCGCCACGTGTCCGGGTGAATTCACCGTTGAGGGGGGGCATACGTACTTGTTTACAGGTGAGATTGGGAAAAAAACCACATATGGAGGCGGCGGCAACGAGTTGTATTTTTATCTGAACGATCTGGACACGGGAGAAGTCATGAAAGAGACGCCGGTGACATCGTACGAAGAAGAAATAACCGATGAAGTCGAATAAATAGATAATTATCAAAATCGGGCACTTGTCGTACAATGTGCTCTCTCAAAGCCGCCGGTTCTGGCGGCTTTGTTCTTTTCTGGGATGGGTTTTTGTGTTTGTTTCCGTTTCTTGTTTTTTTCTCCCCGGATTGACAATTTCTGTCGGTCGTCTCCCCACCGCCGGTGCACTCGGGAAAGAGGCGGGGCGTCGTCGAGGGAATCCGCGTGACGGGGAGGCACCGGAACATGGGTCTGGGGACGGAGCCTTTACACGAGGCTGAGCGGTGGTTTTTCAAAAAGCGACGCCGATCGGATTGAATGCCGGGTGGCCGTCACCAATCCGGTATCATAGCGCTTCTGGAAAAAGCATGGGTATATGGGATATGTGGAAGAGTGTATGAAGGAGCTGTTATTTGTAATTAGTAGGAATGATCTTTATCCAATAGTATGTTCGTATGTTATATGTTATATTTGATTGTGGTAATATGTTGTCAATTTAAATGGATAAAATCACATGATACCATTCTTGAAAGAGATTGGCATACTCAACTTGATTAACATTGCACTTGCTTTTCTAACCCTCCTCGCAGTTATATTTGCGGGTGTAAGTCTTTATTTTGCGGCGTCTAGCTCTAGGCAAGCGGAAAATGCATATAAACTAACAATGGAAACCCTAGAAATATTTAAAAGAGATTACAAAATGAGGTTTAAACCACTGAAATATAAAATTTCGATTAATGAAGAAATACAGGGATTAGATGAATATATTGTAGTATCAATATCTTTCATTAATGATGCGATGCTAATGAACAGAGTTAGTAGAATAGAAGTTGTTGATTTCCTTTTTGAAGATCCTGCGTTTCCAGCAACTCGATTATATTTTACTCCCAAAGATAAATATGAGGATTCTTCGATACCACCAGGTCAGGCAAAGCTGATAAAATATAGATTCCCAAAACCTGTTTGGGATCATTCGGAAATAGATAAGAATGGTTGTTTAGTGCGGTTTTCAGATATCTTTGGTTATGAATATTCTATTGAGATGTCATTTGCAAACATGGGAGCTGTGTTTGAAGGTAGTGCTATTTGTGATCTCGTGGATTTGAAATTGGATCCTGATTAAACTTTATAGTTTTCTGAAACTTGGATGCTTCTTTGGTGGATTTTCTCTATCCATTCACCTTTAAGGGGTAAAGAATACAAGAAAGCGCCGTCATGCTTCCATGACGGCGCTTTCGGTTCAGGGGGTTTTTTATAATTTCTGTTATCGTTCTATTTACACCGCCCGGGCCGCCTCGAAGCCCTCGTGGATGGCGTCCATGGCCTTGGCCACCTGCCGGGCGTCTCCCACCACGTGATACGCGATTTTCTTTTTCTTTAAAAGCTCTTCCAGGGGATTGTAGGACTTCGCCCCCACGGCCATTACCACCGTGTCGGCGGGGATTTCCGTTTCGCCGTCCGGCCCCTCCAGCACCACCGAGTTCTCGGTGATTTTTTTCGCCGTGGTGGCTTTCATCGTCGTCACGTTGTAATGATCCAGGTCCTGGAGCATGCCCCACCGGGTGGTCCGGCCGATGTCCGGCCCGATGCGGTCCTGCATTTCCACCAGGGTTACTTCCTTTGATCCCTGCGTCGCCAGGTCGTAGAGGTCCTCGACGGGCTCGGCCTTGTTGACGAGGAGGAACTTGACCATGTCGCCAGTGAGGGTTCCCTTCTCGGCCAGGTGAAGCGCCGTCTCCACTCCCACGGCGCCGCCGCCGATGACCACTACATGCTTCCCGGTGTTGACCGTATCCCGAAGCACGTCCCAGGCCCCCACCACGTGGGGCTGGTCCGCGCCGGGTATGGGCGGATTCAGCTCGACGGCCCCGGTGGCAAGAATCACCACGTCCGGCTTCTCGGTATCGATCACCTTCTCGTCCACCGCCGTCCCCAGCATCACCTTCTTGACGCCGCTGGGGCCGAGCTGGGCCTCCAGATCGAACGCCAGCTCGATGAACTCGTCCCGTCCCGGAGGCGCTCCCGCCAGGTGAAGCTGCCCGCCCAGACAGTCGTCCTTTTCGTAAAGACACACGTCGTGCCCGCGCCCGGCCGCCGTGGCGGCGGCGCTCATGCCGGCGGCTCCGCCGCCCACCACCAGGATTTTCTTCGGCTCTTTCGTTTTTTCAACCACCCGGTCGATCTCGTGTCCGGCCCGGGGGTTGCAGAGGCACTCCACCGGCTGCATCACGAACAGGTGATCGAAGCAGCCCTGGCCGCAGGCCACGCAGTGGATGATTTCCTTCTCCCTGTTCTCGATGATTTTTTTGGGGAGGTCGGGATCGGCGATGAGCGCCCGGCCCATGCCAACCATGTCGCACATGCCGTCGATGAGAAGCTCACGGGCGGTGACAACGTCGTTGATGCGGTGGCTGCCGATGATCGGCACGTCCACCAGATCCTTGATGCCCCGGAAGAGATACGCGAACGCGCCCCGGGGGACGGACGTGACGATCTGGGGGACCCGGGCCTCGTGCCATCCCACGTTGACAGAAATGGCGTCGGCGCCGTTTTCCACCAGCTTCACGGCGTACTCCCGCATCCGGACCCTTCCGATGCCTTCCGGCATGAAGTCGTTTCCGTTGATACGCCAGATAACCGGATAATCATCCCCCACGGCCTTTCTGACCGCCCGTGCGATATCCAAGCCGAAGCGCATCCGGTTTTCCCAGGACCCGCCGTATTCATCCTCCCTTTTGTTGGTCAACTCCGAGAGGAACTGGCTGATCAGGTAGCCGGTGCCGGAGAGGATTTCCACGAAGTCGAAGCCCGCCTCTTTCGTCCGGGCGGCGGTATCCGCAAAATCCTGGATGGTCTGCTTGACCTCGTCGTATTCCAGCGCCCGGGGTGTTTCTTTAGTGAACCGGGAGGTGACGGCCGAGGGTGCAACCGAGGGCTTTCCCCCCAGGAGGATGGAGAAGTTATAACGCCCCGAGTGATTCAGCTGCAACCCCGCCCGTCCACCTCCCAGTTTCATGGCTTGTGCCAGGCGACTGAGTCCGGGAACGAACTCGTCCTTGTGCGCTCCGATGATGATGGCGCTCCCGGCGTATTCATTGACCATGCCGTAGCCGGCCACGAAGGCGCCTGCGCCCCCCCGTGCCCGCTCGGCGTAGAACTCCACCAGTTGATCGGTGACAAAGGAATTATCCACCATGGAAAGATGCATGGCCGGCATAAGAATGCGGTTCTGTATTTCCATTCCGTTTATGGTAATCGGCTCCAGCAGCGGGTCCATGTGCCCCGTGGCGTGTGTGGGTGTCATGTATCCCCCCAAACGATGTTCTTTTTGTGGGAAAGCGAAGGCTTACGAAAGGAAGTAATCACGAGATGTTGTATCTAAAAAAAGCCTTCTTCCTGTTGACAACGACCATGATAAAGTATAAAGTAATGCTTTAAACTATAACAAGATACTCCGGAATCGAAAAAAATGCAAGGAAAAATATCAGAAAAAAAACGGTGCGTTCCCATTTTTTCCGCGCATGAATACGAAGGCGGCGTTCCCACAGCGTTTATTCGGGGAAATCCGGGATGTCGCGCCCCGGCTCCTTCGATACGAATGAAACGGACCAATACCGTTGACAACTCCCCGCATCTCGGGTAGTATTTTGGAGATTTTCCCGTGTCATCTTCCGTTTATTCCGAAACGATGATACTCACTCGAAACGCACAATAAAGGAGAGTTCCAATGAAGACGCGCATCACCGAGTCCTTTGGCATCAAGTACCCGATACTCCTCTCGGGAATGAGCTGGATCAGCGTTCCAAAGATGGTGGCCGCCGTATCCAACGCCGGAGGGTTGGGGATTCTGGCAACGGGGCCGCTGAACCCGGATGAAACCCGCGCGGCCGTCAAGGAAATCCGCTCCATGACCGACAAGCCCTTCGGAGCGAACGCATCACTGTTGTTTCCCGGTGCGGCGTACAACGCCCAGGTGCTCCTGGAGGAACAGGTGCCGGTCATCAACTTCGCCCTCGGAAAGGGAGACTGGATTGTTGAAGCCGCCCACAAATACGGTGGAAAGGTGGTGGCGACGGTGGTTACCCACCGCCACGCCAAGCGGGCAGAGGACTACGGCTGCGACGGCCTGATCGTGACCGGAAACGAAGCCGCGGCCCACGGCGGAGACGCCACCACGCTTGTTTTGATCCCGAACATGGCCGACGCCGTGAAAATACCGATCATCGCCGCGGGAGGCATCGGCGACGGCCGGGGTCTGGCGGCGGCGCTGGCCCTGGGGGCCGACGCCGTGGCCATGGGAACCCGGTTCATGACCAGCCAGGAGAGCGAGCTGCACGAGCGCTTCAAGGAGCTCTCCATCGAAAAGACGGTGTACGACACCCTCTATTCAGACAAGTTCGACGGCCTGTGGTGCCGGGTGATGGACACCCCTCCCGCCCGCAGGGCGCTCAAGCGGGGCCTCAACTACACCGGCGCACTGTTCAACTCCAAGATCATCTCCGATCAATTGGGACTGCCCTGGTTCAAGCTCTTTGTCGGCGTGATGCTGTCCGGCTGGAAGAACGCCAAGCAGCTTGCATACCTGGCGAACGCCTTCAAGGCCATCAAGCTTGCCACCGAGGACGGCGACCTGGAAGAGGGCGTCCTGACGGTGGGGCAGGTCCAGGGATTGGTGCGGGATATTCCCACCGTGGAGGAGCTGATCACGAGGATGGTCAAGGAGGCCACGGAGATCCGGAAAAAAATGGACACCATGTTGCCATAACCCGAGTGGACGGATGAGTCTGCCTTGCTCATACGATAATAGAGAGATACAAAAGGGGACGGCTGCGGGCCGTCCCCCATATACCGTTTCATATTCTGCGGTGACGGTTCCCGGCGGCTGTTTCATTCTGTATGTTCCGTTGGGTGTGTTATAGGCTATTTTTCAGGAGATATTGTATGAAGACCCGCATAACCGAACTTTTCGGCATCGAGTATCCGATAATCCTCTCGGGAATGAGCTGGATCAGCCTGCCCAAGATGGTGGCCGCCGTATCCAACGCCGGTGGACTGGGAATCCTGGCCACGGGCCCCCTGAGTCATGATGAATGCAAGGAGGCGATTCGGGAGATTCGCTCCCTGACCGACAAGCCCTTTGGGGCGAACGCATCGCTGATGCTGCCGGGAGCCCAGGACAATGCACGGGTACTTTTGGAAGAGAAGGTGCCGGTCATCAACTTCGCCCTGGGGAAGGGGGACTGGCTGGTGGAAGAGGCCCATAAATACGGCGGGAAGGTGATCGCCACGGTGGTGACTCATCGCCACGCCAAAAGGGCCCAGGAATACGGCTGCGACGCCGTGATCGTAACCGGACACGAGGCGGCGGGACACGGGGGAGACGCCACGAGCCTGGTGCTCATCCCGAGCATTGTAGACAGCCTCGACATCCCGGTAATCGCCGCCGGCGGCTTCGCCGACGGCCGGGGAGTGGCGGCGGCCCTGTCCTTGGGGGCCGACGGCGTAGCCATGGGAACCCGGTTCATGACCACCAAGGAGAGCGGGCTTCACGATAACTTCAAGGAGCTGTCGGTTGAAAAGTCGGTATACGATACCATATACTCCACCCGCATCGACGGCATCCCCTGCAGGGTGATGGACACCCCCCCCGCCCGTCGCCAGGTCAAGCGGGGGCTGAATATGCCCGCAGCGTTCTTCAACTCCCGGATCATCGCCAAGCAATTGGGGCTTCCCTGGCTGAAGCTCTTTGTGGGCGTGATGCTGTCCGGATGGAAAAACGCCAAACAGATGGCGTTTCTGGCAAACACGTATCAAAACGCGCTGCTCGCCACCGAGCTTGGAGATGTCGAGCATGGGATTTTACCGGGGGGACAGGTCGCAGGACTATTGTATGATATCCCCACGGTGGCGGAGCTGATGGAGCGTACCGTCAAAGAGGCACAGGAGATATCGAAAAAACTGGTGTCCCAGGTGAAATAACTCACAGACAATAAAGACGCACGTCGAAAAATAGGGGCGGGTGTCATCCGAACGCGTTGTCTTTCCAACACGCCTTCGGAGAATACCCGCCCTTCGTTTTTCAAAAAAACGGCTCGTCAGTCGGTCACCATCAGGTTCAATGGGTCGATGTACTGGGGATCTTCTTTTTCGAATATTTCCACCATCTCCCGATGGAGACGATATTTCGACTCGCCGAACATACCGCGCTTTTTATTCAGGGTTTTCCCGAAAGCGACGGCCTCGGAGACGGTATCGTCCGCCGTGGGGCATGCCTTGACAATAACGTTGTGCTCGGCGAGTTCCATTGCCGTGTAGCGTTTCCCGGTGAGCATCATCTCGTTGAAGATGTAGTAGGGCATCGCCTTTTTTGCGAAGGCGATCATGCCGGGCAGAAAGGGGATGCCGATGTCGATCTCCGGGAAGAAGAAGAAACCCCGGTCCGATCGCATGAAGCGAAAGTCGCAGGCGCACGCGATGATGGCACCACCGGCGGCGGCGTGACCGTTGATGGCGGCGATGACCGGCATCGGGTAGAGAAGGAGCTTCTTGAATAGGTTGTTGAGGCCGTAGAGAAAATCCTTGATGGCCTGGGTGTCGTTTTCACCCATCCGCTGCATCATCCAATCCAGGTCGATTCCCTGGGACCAGTTCTTCGCATCCGACGACGCAATGACCACCGACGATACCTCGGCATCATTCAGGATGTCATCCAGAAGCGCGATTATGGTCTCGTTGTATGTGGGATTCAAACGGTTTTCACCGTTGGTCATGGTGATAACGGCAACGGTGCCGTCCTTTTTCCATTCAGCGACAGACATAGAAACCTCCAATGTATTATACGGCGCTGATATTCTTCACCCGTCCGGTCGGCCGGTCGGGAGTTCGGTTGATCGTCAATCAGTTCACGTCTATGACGACGTGATCGTATCCCGGGGGGAGCTCCACCTCCACCTTGATGGATTCCCTGCCCTTCGGTTCGTACTGCACCTCCACATCCAGCCGATCCCGATTCATAACCCCCTCGAACCTGATGGAGCCCGCCTCGTCATGGAGAGTACAGGAGAGCTCCGGGTCGTCGTTCGGCGAGGCGTAGAGGGTTAGCTTTTTCGGGAGGGCCTCCCTTCCAAAAGGAATATACTGGGCGACTTCACCCATGGGAAGGAACCTCCCCCCCCTGACATACAGCGGGATCTTACCCGGAGGGGCGGTATCTTCGTACCATCGCCCCCCCTCCCGCAGGTCGCCGGTCCAGAAATCATGCCAGTATCCCGCCGGGAGGTAGAGCCTTCGTGTATCGCTCTCGGTGAGGATCGGGGCCACCAGCAGGGTTTCACCGCACATGAACTGGTCGTCGATGTGAAGGGTGTTCGGGTCGTCCGGAAACTCAAAAAACAGGGTGCGCATCAGAGGGATGCCGACATGGGCGGATGCGATGGATTCCGAAAATATATAGGGGATCAAACGATAGCGAAGCTCCAGTATCTTTCTGACCGTCTCCTGGGTTTGTTGGGAGAAGTTCCAGGGTTCCCGGAAAAGTGGTGGACAGCCGTGGAACCTGATGTGGGATTGAAAAATAGACAGGGTGGCCCAGCGGATGTAAAGGGTGTCGTCCGGCAGGCCTACAAAACCGCCCACATCCTGGCTCCAGTAGGTGAAGCCGCACAACCCCAGGCTGAGGCCGCCCCGAAGGGAGGCGGGCATATTTGCGTAGTTCGAGGAGTTGTCCCCCGACCAGTGTACCGGGTATCGCTGGGAGCCGGCATAGGCGCTGCGGGCCCAGATGACGGCCTCTTTTGTGCCGAAGAAGTCCTGGGAGGCCTCGAACGCCGCCTTGTTGTAGAGAAGGGGGTAGAGGTTGTGCATCTGGCGGCCCGAGTATCTCAAAAACCGCTGGTGCGGCTCGATCTGCTCGCCGAAATCCACCTTGACGGCCCGCGCACCCAGGGAGAAGAGCCTTTTTAACTTTTCCCGGTACCAGCGGATTCCCTCCTCCCGGGAGAAGTCGATGACCCGGGCGAGGCCGAGGAAGACAAAAATAAACGGGCCTCTGTTTTTGGCGAAGGCCCGGCGCTCCTTTCCCTCCCTGCTGATGTCAAGGGTGTTCATCACGTACGGGATCTGCCAGAGGCAGAGCTTGAAACCCATTTTGTCCAGCTCCTGAAACATCAGGGCCGGGTCGGGAAAGCGTTTTCCATCGAAGGACCAATCGCAGGCCCACTCGACGGTGGACCAGTTTGTGTCGAGGTTCAGGACGTCCGTCGGTATTTTTTCGTGCCTGAGGCGACGGGCCACCTCCAGCACCTCCTCCTGGCTGCCGTAGCTAAGGCGGGACATCCACGTCCCCAGGGTCCAGCGGGGCGCTACCTGTGCCCTCCCGGTGAGGGCGGTATAGGACCCCAGGACCTTTTTCGGCTCCGGTCCGTAGAAGAAGTAATAATCCACCAGGTCGTTTTCCACGGCGACCTGGATTTTACTGACCTCCCGGCTTCCCACCCAGAACGTCATGGGGGCGTAATCGTTGAAGAAGACGCCGTACCCCCGTGAGCTCATGAAAAACGGGATGCTCTTGTACGAACGGGGGGAGGAATTTCCGGTGGCGTCCAGGTGCCACAGGGAGACGGTCTGTCCCACCCGATTGAGGGGGCCGAAGTATTCCCCCAGGCCGAATATCGCTTCACCCGGGAAGAGGTCGAAGTTTTCGACCGCCAGGCGTTTTTTGGGAAGGCGATTTTCAACAAAACCCAGGGGAAACGCATCGTTGGCGTTCGGAAATTCATTGTGACTGCGGCTGCCGGTCCGGGCGACGAGGTCTCCGACGGCGTCGAAAACTTCAACGCGAAAGGATTCCTTATAGACATGAAGTGTCAGCGATTCGGTGGAGATGACGTAGCGGTCGTCCTCGTCGGCATAGATCGCCTCGAAATCACTCTTCCTCCTGTTTTTCAGGCCCGTGCCGATGTCTTCATCGTATCCGTTGTCCAGGGAGTCTCCGGATATCATGGGGGTGTTGTGCGCGGGTACCTGTCGGCCCTGGGCCAGGCGCAGGCGATACGAATCTGGAGTCAAGAGGTCGATGCGCAGGGCGCATTCGGTATATTTTTCATCCGGCCCCGTGTTGTATTCAACGTGCCAGACGCCCAGCTTTCGGTTGAAGATATTATACGCCCTGGCCCGGAAGAGAAACGAATTTTTCTCCTTGTCCAAGAGGTATACATTCAAGACTGATCGGGGGGTGCGGGAAAAGAGCTTTCGGGGCAGTGAGAAGATGTCGTTTACCGGCGCTCCGTTCCTATCCATGGGGTGATCGGTCAGGCCGTAGATCACGTTCGGCTCAGAGAAGTACATCGATCTGCTTTTGAACAGGGGATAGAGCAGGCGATATTTCAGGAACCACCACGCGAGCTTGAAATAGTTGAGTTCCATAGCATCTCCGGATAGAGGCGATTCCCCCGCCGATCGATCGGCCGCGGCGGATGAGCTGGAAAAACCGCCACTTATTATATCGGATTTATTGGGGTTCCACAAGCAGAATGGAGGTGCGTTCCCCGGTTACTTACTGTCGGGACCGGCCTTTTCTGCAAGGGCTTTCACATCCTCGGGGTTCATGCGGTAGGGGAGCCATTCGGAGAGGTGATATCCTCCCAGGGACTCGTAGAACCTGATGGCCGGCGTATTCCAGTCCAGGACGTTCCACTCAAACCGGGCGCATCCCTCCCGCACGGCGATTTCCGCCAGTCGGATCATTATCGCCTTGCCGATGCCGTGTCGTCGATACTCGGGACGAATGAAAATGTCCTCCAGAAATAGCCCCGGTTTCCCCTCCCATGTGGAGTAGGTATAAAAATAGAGAGCGAATCCCGCCGGGACGTCGTTCCACAGGCACATCAGGCAGTGAAATACAGGCTTCTCTCCGAAGCCGTATCGGATGATATCTTCCGTGGAAGTCCTGACTGCGTCTGGTTCCTTCTCGTATTCGGCGAGCCCCCTGATCAGCTCGATGATGGTTTCAGCGTCGTCCGGACGCGCCGGTCGGATGGTCAGCATGGTGTTACTCCCGTTATGGAATAGGTATGACGGATGTATCGAATTCCCGCAAACATAATGGAGCCGTTGCTCGACTACTTTTTATCGGATTCGCTCCTTTTTACGAGAGCCGTTATATCCCCGGAATCCATGCGGTAGGGCACCATTCCGGGGAGGTGATATCCCCCTAGGGACCGGTAAAAATCAATGGCCGGCGTGTTCCAGTCCGGGACGATCCACTCGAAACAGACGCATCCGTCCCGTAGTGCGGTTTCGGCCATCCGGGTCATCAGTGCCCTACCGATGCCCTGTCGGCGGTACTCGGGACAGATGTAGAAACACTCCAGAAATATCACCGGTTTTCCCTTTAACGGGGAGAAGGTGTAGAAGTAGAGTGCGAATCCCGTCGGAACGTCGTTTTTTAGGCATATCAGGCAATGAAAAATCGGATTATCTTCGAAGCCGTATCGGATGATATCTTCAGTCGTGATATCGATTGTGTCCGTATCCTTTACATATTCGGCGAGTTCCCTGATTAGTTCGATGATGGTTTCGGCGTCGTCCGGACGCGCCGGTCGGATGGTCAGCATTAAACATCTCCTATCGTGGAATCGGCGTCGGCGTCCCGAACGCGGCGGCCCTCGCCGGGGTGCCCGTCTCTTCCTTTCTTGAGTATCGGTGGTATTGAGACGTCGCCGGTCGGCGCGTCCCTCAAAAGTCCTGTCGGTTTCTTTATCCGGGAACGGCGGCCTCCACCTTTTTCGCGTACCGAATGAAGGACCTGGTCCCCCCCCCGTCGGCTATGGCCTGCCTGGAGGCGGATGCGTCCCGGAAAACGACCCCGAAAAGTCGGGTGACGGGGGTGTATCGGAACGCCTCGGGCGCGAGAATGGTGGACGGCCCCAGGATCACCGTTTCTCTGGCGCGGCGGATTTGTTTTAGAATGTCATCGATGGTGTTGTTGATGATCGCCGTGGCGGTGACAATGACCAGATCGGCATCGTGGAGTTTTGTCGGGAGCTCGTCCATGTCTCCGAGTCCCCGGCTCCGATCGTATACCGAGAGGGCGGCCCCCCGCTCCCGGAGTGCCTCCTCAATCGGGAATCCCCCCACCATCACCACCCGGTCCCCGTCGGAGACCGCCAGCCGATCGAGCACGTCGCCCTCGGGGAGGGGGCCGATGTCCGCTGCCGCCAAAGCCGCCGCCGCGGCGCACCCCAGGGCGGACGCGAGGGGTTTTGCATCCCCCAGGCGAAAGAGCATATCGGTCAGGTCTCCTACCCCATTTTCGGCATCGGGTTGCGGGGACGCCCGGTGCGTGCCGTGGGCGCCCTCGAGATGGGCGACGCCGAAGCCGCCCGATTTCAGCGTCACCGCCGCATATATCCTCCCGATGGTGATATCTGTGATCTCATCGTTCACAGCCCGGGAAGAGAGCGCCTTTATAATACGTTCCGCCGTATTCATGTTTTTTCGTTTGGAATAAAGGGTTGTCATCACCGGATTTAAAATGGTATCATATCGTAAAATTAGGGTATTTTGCAACAGGGGACCGGAGAAAAAAATCTGGTGAAACAAAAGGACGACCTGTCTCGAACGCTGAAGCGCATCGACCGAAAGGGCTACAAGGCGTACAAGGACATTTTCGGCGTATACGATTTTGGGGGATATGTCCTGGCCGTCGACCATGTCCAGGGCGATCCCTTCGCCGCGCCCTCCCGCGTGTGCGTGATTACAAAGCGACAGGCCACCCGGTTTTCACAGGATCTGTTTTCGAACCGGATTCGTGTGACGGCCGCGGCCGATTTTTTGACCAGATGCTTCTCCGACGCCGCAAAGCGGATCGTCCGGGGCGGCAGGGGAATGGGAAAGAGCGGTCTGGTGGGCATCGATCGGCCAGGGCAGGAGGTGCTGCCGAGAAACTCCTGTGTCATAGATGAAGACTCCGTCCAGGTGCGTTTCGTGGTGGGCCTTCCCGCCGCGGGAAGGACGATCCTGGGAAACGAGGCGCTGTCGATATTTTTCGAGGAGATCCCCCGGGTGGTGGAGGCGTCCTTGCGGGTGGGCCCCGTCGATGAGCGGGCGTTTCGGGAACACGTCGACGCCGTTGAGGACCAGGAAGTCCTCAGAGAGCGCCTCGGGGAGATGGGGTTGGTCGCCTTCGTGGGGAACGGCTCCATCCTCCCCCGGCGAAGCGGCGTGGACGACCGCCCCCTGACGAGCGGCGCGATCCCCTTTCAATCCCCCGAGTCCCTCAGGGTCTCGGTGGACCTCCCCCACCGGGGGAGTGTCATCGGTATGGGCATCCCCCGGGGGGTGACGCTGATTGTGGGGGGGGGATTTCACGGCAAGTCAACCCTCCTTGTGGCGCTGGAGCGGGGGGTGTATCCCCATGTTCCCGGAGACGGCAGGGAGCTTGTGGTGACGGATCCCGGGGCGGTCAAGATTCGGGCCGAGGACGGGCGGTACATCGAGCGAGTGAACATCAGCCCGTTCATCACCAATCTTCCCTACGGGAGGGATACGAGCGCATTCTCCACCGACAACGCCAGCGGCTCCACGTCCCAGGCCGCCAATATCATCGAATCATTGGAAATGGGGGCGAGGGTGCTTCTGATTGACGAGGACACCTCTGCCACAAACTTCATGATCCGGGACGAGCGGATGCAGGAGCTCATCAGCAAGGAGAAGGAGCCCATCACGCCGTTTGTCGATAAAGTCAAAAAGCTCCACAGCGACTTTGGTGTCTCCACGGTCCTGGTAATGGGAGGGAGCGGGGACTACTTCGATGTGGCCGATACGGTCATCGCCATGGAGAACTATCTGCCCGAAGATGTCACCGACCGGGCGGCGGAGGTGGCTGCAAGACACAGGGCCGCCCGGACCGATGAGGGGGGTGAGGCCTTCGGTGAGATCACACAGCGCACCCCGGTGCCCGACGGCTTCGATCCGAGCCGGGGCAAGCGGGATGTGAAGATAGACGCAAAGGGATTGTATAAAATTCTCTACGGGCGGGAGGACATCGACCTATCGGGGTTGTCCCAGCTTGTGGACGAGAGCCAGACCCGGGCCATCGGAAACATCATTCATCGCTACGCCACCCGCTACGCCACCCGCGGCTTGAAGCTGTCCGAAGGAGTCCGGGAGGTATACCGGGACATGGAAGAGAGAGGGTTGGACGACCTGACGCCCTATCGAACGGGGAATCTGGCACAACCCAGGATATTCGAAGTGGCCGGCGCCATCAACAGGATGAGAACCCTCTCTGTGAAATAATTGCGGGAGTTGCGCCTCATGAAACGGGACGATAAAAACATGGACAGGACCTTTTTCTCGACGCTGGTCGACGATCTCAGGGAAAGTGTGCGCTTTCTCGATTGCGATAAAAGAATCCTGTATATCAATCCCTTCGGCGAGCGGTTGACCGGATGTGTCTCCGAAGACATTCTAGGCCGTTTTTGCGGTGACTTTACGGAGGAACATACCGACAAGTCCGGGAAGCGTCTCTGTGATACCGCATGTCCGCTGGATCATGTCCTCACCACTGGGGAGATATATAACGAACATCTCTACTTCCGAGGGAAGAACGGCGATGTCATCCCGGTCATGGTGCGGGTGCTGCCGGCGAAAGATGCAGAGGGAAGGATGATCGGACTTGTGGAGGTGATGAGTGACGATCGACCGAGACTGGAAAGCGAAGAGCTCAAGCGGGATATTCAGCGCATCATTCCGGTGGATATCCTGACCGGCCTCTACACCCGGGAAAAAATCCTGGAGTTCTTCGAGGTAAAGCTGGAAAATTCGAGGCGCTACGATGCACCCCTGGGCGTGGTGATGGTTGTCCTTCAAAACAGCGACAAGATCAGAAAGAGATTCGGGGACAAGAAGCTGCAAGAGGTCATCCAGAGAATCGGATATCTTATTCGAATGAACACCCGCAGGGGCGACGTATCCGGGCGGCTGGGGCCTGTGGAGTTTCTGATGCTGCTGCCCAATGCGAATGAGGGCGACACCACAATGGTCGCCGAAAAACTCGAACGGATTATCAGAGATGATTCCGGACTGGTGTTGCCCGAGCGATTCACGGTCATCACCGGATCCAGCCAGTACGCCACGGGGGACGACATTGACAGTCTCATCGAGCGGGCCAGGGAAAATCCGATGTAGATCGAGAGAGAGGTCGCGTAAAAAAACGGCCGATCCCCGTAGTGGGGGTCGGCCGTTCGTATGAAGCTATCAACGTCCCGTGAGTGCCGAAATCTCCTCGATCGTCAAAAAGCCAAACAGGAGTTTCAAGAGAAATACCGGGGCGAACCGGGCGAATCCAACAGGGGCGGTAAGGACCGTACCCGCCGGCATCCAGAGATACACCGGTGCGGCGTATCCCCCCGAGACGCCTTTTATATCAGGAGAAAAAGCCCTTCACCTCGGCGGCGGCGTCTTCGGGCGTGATGATGGTCAGCACCTCGTCGTGCAGCAGCTCCAGGTAGTTGATATCGCTGGCGCCCATGGGCGGCAGTGTTGTGCGGGGCACCACCCGGGCATGGGTGGGGTAGGGTGAATCCTGATTGATCGCCGAATAGAGGGCCAGGTTGAACGAGGCGAAGTTGCGGGAGCCGAGATAGGCGAGGATACGGGTCACCCCCCGGCAGAAGGCCACCATGGCATTGGAGTCGAGGGATATCAGGGGCTCTTTTGATTCGAACACCGCCAGGAATTCGGCGATGCCCTTGGGCGCGAAGGATGACAGCCACGTGACGCCGTCTCCCGCGTCGATGAAGCGCACCCCCGCCTCCTTCTCCAGTCTGACCAGATCGTCGAAGAAGAAGGCGCCCTCCTCCTCCCGGTACTTCCGCGCGGCCAGGGTGAACTCCCGCTGGTAGGTGGTGGGGATATCTCCGGCGATCACCTGGATGTGGGGGTGGATGATGCTCCCTCCGGCGGTGGGCATGTAATTCATACTGATGGAGTGATAGACGGCCGAATCTTCGTATTCGGCGACATGTCTGATATAGTCGACGGACGCAGCAAAGGCATTGGTCAGGGTTTCGGGCCGGAAGGCGTCTATGGGGGTATAATGATCGTCCCCCACCACCGCCACGGCGCTGTGGGCGTCATAGGGGAAGGCGTTGGGGAAGAGGAGTGAATCCCCCCGCTCGATGCGGCCCTCGGGTACGATCTCTTCGGGAAACCGGGGCGTCTTTTCATAGACACCCGGCTTGCAGAAGGGGCAAAAGGGTTGAGTGGCTTCGGCCAAGGGCGTGGGATCGGGCGGCGGCGGCAGAGTCACCGGGAAATAGATAATGCGGCTGGTCTTTCCCGTGAGGGGATCTATGCGGATGTCGGTTGTGCGGGAGGTCTTCTTGAATTCGTTAAAGGGATCGTGAAAGACGGCGTCCCTCTTGACGGAGACAAATTTCATGATCGACTCCTCTCCTGTTCTGTATCGGAGTTCACGGTATTTTCAGACTTTTTCGCGTCCCTTTTTCTGCGAATCAACCGGTAGACAACATACCCCAGCGTGAGGACCGCCAGCCCCGCCAGCACGGCCCGTGAATAGGTATCCAGATATCCCTTCAGGACGTCCCAGTCGGACCCGGCGCGATATCCGAGACCGGCGATGAGGAGATTCCAGAGCAGTATGCTGATAAAGCTGTAGACGGCTACCCTGACCGGCGGCATTTTAGCGATGCCCGCTGCGATGAAGAAAAAGGTTCGAAACGCGGGGATGAAGCGGTTGACGATAATGATGGCGCCGCCCCTGCGACGATATATGTTTTCCAAAGACTGGACCCGGGCGGCGTCGAAGAAGCGGAGGTTCTTTTTGAGAAAATACTTACGCCCCTTGGTGACCCCGAATGCATAGATGCCCATGGATCCCAGGAAGCTTCCCGCCGTTGCGGCGGTGAAGGTCCAGATGAGGGGGATATCCCCCAGGCCGGAGAGAAACGCCCCGAACAACAGCACGGTGTCTCCCGGGAACGGGGGAAAGATATATTCGATGCCGGAACCGAGAAAGAGCATAACGTAGACCAGAAACACCGCGTTGGTCTGCATCAGCTCAAGGGCGAATTCTTCCATACATCAGCCTGGACCAGTGTGTGTGGGTCGTGTCGTCGCGGGTCGGGCATCGATGTCCGCAATAGTCCCGACGATCATTTCTCCTTATCCGACAGTTCCCCGCCGCATGTGGGCGAGAGGTCTCGAAACTGCACAAGACGTGCATCATCATCCCAGTATTCAGCGCCCCGGGAAACCTCAACGACCTCGCCCGATTCATCCAGGATGAAGGTGGTCGGAACGGAGGTCACGCCGTAGTCCCGTGCCAGTGTCTGTTCATTGTCGATGAGCACCTCGAACGTGAAGCCGTTGTCGTCAATATAGTTCTGTACCTTGCTGACGATCTTTTCCTGGTTTCCGGAGTCAACACTGACGGCCAGAATCACAAAGTCGCAGCCGGCCATCTTGTCTTTCAGGCTTTCAATGGAGGGCATCTCCGCCTTGCAGGGGGGGCACCAGGAGGCCCAGAAATTCAGAAAAACCACCTTGCCCCGATAATCCGAGAGGCTCACGGTCTTTCCGTCCAGGGTCTCGATGGTGAATTCGGGGGCGGCGTCACCGACTCGCGGACAATCCGCCGCCCGGACCTGCAGCACGGCGGATCCGAAGATGAAGACCGTCGTCAAGGCAAGAATCGCCCCAATGTAGCTGATTCTGTTTTTCATGGGTCGGTTTCTCCCGTGTGTTTTTGTGTGATGTTTTTTTGTATATACCGTATATCCGGAACCCGGCGTATGGACTTGATTGGTGTTATTGGGCCATGAGATCCCTGAATTGAGAGAGGCGCCTCTCGGAGTTCCAGTCTTCCGCGCCACGGGAAATCTCCACCACGGTGCCGTTTTTATCGATGATATAGCTTGTGGGAATGGCCCGCACTCCATAGGGTTCCGCCACGATCTGGTCTTTGTCGTGGAGTATTTCAAACGTGTATCCGTTTTGCGTGATAAATTCCCTGACCTTGTCCGTCACTCCGCCGTCTATGTTGATCGCGATGATCACGAAATCCTCGTCACCCAATGTTTGGTGGAGGCGTTCCATCGACGGCATCTCGGACCTGCAGGGGGAACACCAGGAAGCCCAGAAGTTGAGGAGTACGACACGGCCCTGATAATCCGAGAGGGTCACCTTTGTGCCGTTGATACTGGTAAGGGTGAAGTCCGGGGCCGGATTCCCCACGGAGGGGATGTCGGCACGCCCCGAATCGAGACAACCCGGGAGGACGACGATAACGAAAAATAAAATAAAAGCGATCAGTATAAAAAGCATCGGTTGAAAAGGTCTTTTCATTGCGAGTATCTTTCTTTTTTGAGAATATACGGGGACACGGAAAATCCGGTGGGTTTTCCGAAGCGATTCACATCATATCATTTACCATGCCTTTATGATAACATATTTTTACATGTGTGCCAGACATATTGCCCTGCGGGTGAAGTATGACGTCTACCGAAACGGACAAAACGAAATATACACGGCTCATCGCATGCATTCGCCCGCATGAGGCCGCGACCCTCGCAGTATCCGGTGGCGTTGATTCCCTCCTGCTGCTGCATGCCGCCCGGGAGGCGCTGGATGACAATATCGTTGCATATACCGCCACAGGACCGTTCTTCGATCCCGATGAGACCGGACGCGCCGCAGAAGAGGCCGAACTTTTGGGAGTGACACACCGGGAGATTTTTTTTGACCCGTTCTCCATCGATGATCTGGTCAGAAACGGGCCGGATCGATGCTATATCTGCAAGCTGCGTCTCTTTGGATATGTATTAGATGCCGCACGGAGAGAAGGGTTTCATGTTGTCATGGACGGTACCAATGCGGACGATCCGGGCGATTATCGTCCGGGCATCCGGGCACTTGGGGAGCTGAAGGTCGTCTCGCCGCTGTGGGAGGCGGGCCTTACAAAGAAAGACATTCGTGCGTTATCGCGAATGCTCGGTATCGAGGGGGGCGATCGTCCGGCGAAAGCATGTTACGCCTCGCGGTTTCCCTACGGCGAGCGGATCACTCCCGAGGGGGTTGAGCGGGTCAGGAAGGCCGAGGCACATCTTTCCGAAATGGGATTTGTGCAGTATCGCGTCCGCAGTCACGGGGACGCGGCCCGGGTGGAAATCGCAACGGGCGAGATGGACCGGGCCCTCCGCCGCGACGTGGCCACGGAGATCTCCCGGCGGCTCAAGGAGGCGGGGTTTCTCTATGTCTCGCTGGATCTGGATGGATACCGAACGGGAAGCCTCAACGCGTTCCTGGATGACGCGGTCTTTACTAGGAAAGATGCAACGAAAAAATAAAATTCCTCTCATGCAGGTGTCGGAGGGATCCCCGTGGGAATGAAAACGGTGAACACGGCAAATAATCGGGGATAAGCCGCCGGTTGCGTATTCACAGGGAACATATGTTTTTCTCGATCTGCCCGAGGGAAAAGATGCTCGCTAAAAGAAGATGAAGGAGCCGGTCACTCTTTCGGCCCCTTGTGTTTTTATTATGTTTCGTCCGGCCCCGGGCTTGAAAAAAACCTGACTGATTTATTCCGCGGCGGCGTTCAGCTCTTCAAGGATATCGTCGATATTCAGCCCGTGCACGCTGGCGCCGTCGTTGAGCGTTTCCATTCTGGCGGCGGGACACGCAAAGCAGCCCCCATGGAAGTGTTTTCGAAACACATCGGCGGTTTCCGGATATTTTTCTATCACCTCAAAAATCGACATATCAGCCGTTATTTTCCTGTCGTTGCTCATTCAATCGTCTCCTTTCGGATAATTTTCACAGGTCACATCAAGTATAATTAAGATAATATCGCCTACTTATTTTGTCAAGTAATTTCGCTTCTGTCTTTTATTTATTATGGGTGAAAGATCGCACCCGTATCGGCTCGCCCCCGTCCGTTTTCCCCGTATCGTTTACGCCCCTTCCCTTACCATGAAAAAAAACAGAATCTGGAAATGGATCGGTGATATGTGGTATAGTAATACTGTTCGTCTCATTTTTAAGACACGTTCTTATACGGAAGAAATGAAAGTGATGTAACATCCCCTATAACGGAATGCGTGCGAACATGGCCAGGACAAAACAAAAAAACGACAACCGGCGCGGCGGTTTGGCTCCAGACGTCGAAGAGATGAGGGCCTCTTCACCCCGCCGCACGCTGGATGATCTGGTATCCGGTGTGTCAGGTTTGAGAACCAGCACCATCGACAGGGATCAGACAATCGGTGAAATCCTGGCCCTCGTCGGGGACGCCTACGACACAGAGCGGGTGGCCCTTTACTTTCGCGAGGCGAACGAAAAAACGGACCATGATGATTATTTCTGTTCCCAGGAATGGAGCCGATCTTCCCGGGCGATTGCGGCATCGACGCTGCGAATAACGGGAAAACAGGCGCGATCCGTATCGATTCTATTGGATGAAAACCGCTTGATTCCCCGGGATGAAACGGAAGGAAAAGACGATCCCGATGATTTTCTCTGGGAGGTGCCTGATTTCCTCATGGCGCCGGTTCATTACGGCGAGGAGCGGCCCGGATTCCTCGTGGCGGACCGAACCGGGACAACGATGGAATGGAGCGATGCTCACCGGATCGCGTTTTTATATGTGGCCGAGGGTCTCGGCAGATTCATCGAGCAATGGAATTCTCACGAATTGATATGGAGATCCGAGGAGCAATACCGCTATTTCGTGGAGAACATGAACGACGTGGTCTTTTACCTCGACGGTGGGGGAAGGATCACGTATATCAGCCCGGTTATCGAGACGATTACCGGATTGCGTCACGGAGATATGACGGGGCTCTTGTTTTCTGATTTTCTCCACCCCGACGATGTCGCGTTGTTTTCCGAGATGTTTCTCTCTTCAAAAGGGCGACAGGACAAACCGCTGGATATGAGCGTGCTGGACAAGAACGGCCGTCCTCATCCCGTCAGGATTTCCCGTCGGGTCCAGACCAAGAACGATCAGGTAACGGGCGTTATCGGCGTGCTTGTGGACATTACATCGAACCTGGAGATAGAGGAGGCTCTCAAGGAGTCCGAACAGAAGCTGAGGACGCTTTTTCTCAATTCTCTTGACGCGATCTTCATCGCCGACGGCCAGGGGTGGTTTCTGGATTTCAACACCTCCGCGGTACGGCTTTTCGGCTATGACGAGATAGAGCTTGCCACCATGCGGCTCGAACAGCTTTTTTTCAATCCGGAAGACTGGAAGCGGTTCATCGAGGTTATTCGTAATGACGGTTCGGTGACCGATTACGAAGTGGTGTTGAAGAAAAAAGACGGCTCAATGGTGATGTGCGTTGGAACCGTCTCGACGGTACTTGACGGCGAAGGGGATGTGACCGGGTATGAGGGGATAATTCGGGACATCACGGACAAAAAGCGGCTGGAGGAGCAGCTTCTTCAGGCGGAAAAGCTTTCGAGCCTGGGCGAAATCCTCTCCGGTGTGGCCCACGAGCTGAACAATCCCATGACGTCGATTATCGGCAATGTGGATCTCCTGTTCAAAAAGAATATTCCCGATCATATGGTGAAAAAGCTCAACGTCATCAGGAAGGAATCGGTCAGGAGCGGGAAGATCGTACAGAATCTGTTGAAATTCGCCCGGAAGACCGGCACCGTATCCAAGCCCACCGATCTCAACGAGCTGTTGAAGGATACCATCAGCCTTCGCACGTACAACCTGAAGGTGGACAACATACATGTGGAGACGCGGCTGGATACGGACCTTCCGCTCATAATGGTGGACCCGGGTCAGATCCAGCAGGTGTTCATGAACATCATCAACAACTCCCATGATATCCTGAAGAAGAAGAAAGGGGGAAATATCACTATCACCACCTCCCACAAGGTCGACCGGGTGATTGTGAAGGTGTCCGATGACGGCCCCGGCATGTCGGAATCGGTAAAAAAACGGGTGTTCGATCCCTTCTTTACCACGAAGGAGCCGGGACGGGGCACGGGCCTGGGCATGAGCGTATCCTACGGGATTATCGCAAGCCACGGGGGGAATCTCTGGGTGGAGTCGGAAGAGGGGAAGGGGGTGACGTTTACTATCGAGCTGCCCCGGGGCGAGCTGATCCTCCCCGAGACCGGACAGTTGACACCATTGCATCACGACGGCGTCGAGCGGCATGTTTTGGTGATAGACGATGAAGAATCGGTATTGAACCTGTGCGGGGAGATCCTTGAGGAGTACAACTACCGGGCCACCCTGGTCACCGGCGGCAGCGAGGGGATATATCAACTCAGAAAACATCGGTTCGACGCGGTGGTATGCGATATAAAAATGCCGGGACTGGGGGGGCGGGAGGTATACGATTACGTGGTCAGCAACATACCCGAGATGATGAAAAAGATCATCTTCATCACCGGCGATACCCTGGGCGAGAACACGCAGCATTTTTTAGATAATACCGGCAATCGATATCTGTTCAAGCCGATGGATGTGGACGAATTTCTGACCTGCCTGGATGAGGTCGCCTTTCTGTAGCATGATACATTTCCGTATTCATACGTGGACGATTTCATATCACGCTGCGCCTTTCTGTGCCCGGGTTTTTCAAGAGAATTTCTTTTTTTCTTGACATTCAATCAATCGTTTGATAGACTCATCGCATCGTTATAAAACAACGTCCGGACGGGCGGGACGCGTTGCGCACCAGAGGTGTTTGTTCGCAGTGCATCCCGCTTTGTGTCATGGACATCTTTCCGACCGGGAGGCGTCGATCGAGCATGAGAAATCCGCGATATCCGAAAAAATTGAAAAAGATGCTGGAAGAAATGGGCGTCTCCCTGGCTTTAAAAATACGCAATCTTTCCGATCTCAAGGGCGAAAACGGCATGCGGGACTTTTTTCAGGATATGGAGAGACATCGCCGATATCGTCGGCTGGCGGAGGTTATGGTGACCTATCCGCGCTGGACAGTGACGACCATCATGGGTATCACCTTACTGTTTTCTCTGGCCGTGATGACCCTGGAGATAGATCCTGATCCATGGAAAATGGTTCCCCAGCATGATCCCGCGGTGCTGTACTGGGAAGAAGTCAAGGAACTCTTCGGCGGCTCCGACAACCTCATCGTTGCGGTGGTCAACCCCGACACCGTTTTTTCCAAAACGACCCTCGCGAAGGTGAATGAACTGAGCGATCGTCTCGAAAGGCTGATCGTGACGGATGAGCGGGATGTGGCGGCGATAGAGAAAATGGCCGACAAATACGGGGGCGACCTGGGCGAGCTCCTGTACGGTATAATTGAAAACGGACTGGATCGATCGGACCGGGGGGACATCACACGGGCCATCGACATGGCCACAGACGATCCCAACGTGAAGCCGTCCGTGGTCACAAAGCTTGAGGATATCAGGATCGCCCTGACCCCGCTGGATGACGTCGTCAGCATCTCAACGGTGGAGCATATCGATACCAGAGGCGGCGTGCTCTACACCGACCCGCTCATGGAGGATGTCCCCCAAAATGATGCGGAGATGACCGCCCTCATGGAAAGGCTTGAGGATAACGACATGCTCAGAGACGGCATGGTATCCGAGGACCATACCGCCACGTTGATATTTACATCCCTTACCTTCGAGGGTCACCCGGGGAGAACCATCGCCCTCAAAAACGCCATAGACGACATAACCCGTGAACTGGAAGGGCCGGAGGAATATTACATGTCCGGGGTGCCGATTATCCTGACGTGGGACGCCATTTACATGCAGAACGACATGCTCACCCTGATCCCGGCGGTCATCATCCTGATCATGTTCATCCTCTTCATGGTATTTCGAAACATCCGGGGCATGATGACCCCCCTGATGGTGGTGGTCATCTCGGTCATCTGGACCCTGGGGTTGATGGCATTGGTCAAGGTGCCGATATCCATTATCACTACGGCGATGCCGGTCATCCTTGTGGCCATCGGGTGCGCAGACGGTATACATATCGTCACTGAATATTACGGGAGGCTGTCCGGGGGGGTCGAAAAGCGAAAGGCGATTGTTGATACCATGGAGGAGATAACCTCTCCGGTGATCATGACATCCCTCACCAGCATGGCGGGATTCGCCTCCCTCATTACATCGAGCCTCTCTCCCATCCGTGAGTTCGGCGTCTTCACCGCGTTCGGCATTTTCGCCGCCATGATTTTCTCTTTGACCTTCATCCCCGCCGTGATGATGATTCTGGCTCCTCCGAAGAAAATCGGCCGAGCGGTGAAGCGGACCGAGAGTGAGACCCTCCTCTCCCGGTTTCTTGATCGGGTGGGGATTGTGACGGTGAGAAGAAAGCGCCTGGTGTGCCTTGCCATGATTCCGCTGTTTGTGTTCGTCGCCTTCATGACGAGCCGGGTCGATGTGGGGTACGGATTCATGAGGGATTTCAAAAAGAACAGCGAAATCAAGATCTCCGACGGCGTCATCAACGAGAAATTTCCCGGATCCATCAGCATCAACGTCATCCTGGATACGGGGGAGACCGACGGGGCCAAGGATCCGGAGTTTCTCGATAAAGTGGCGCTCCTCCAGGAGCGGATGGAGGAGGACCCGCTGGTGGGCGGCAGCACATCCATCGTCGATTTCATCGACCGGATGAACTACGTGATGCACGACAAGGACGCCGAATACAACCGGCTCCCCCTGCCGGTGGAGCGGGTGGTCACAGAGACAGATGACACAAGCGAAGCGGAAGAGGTCATTGAGGAGGTCAACGGCCGGGATCTGGTGGCGCAGTATCTTCTACTCTATGAAAACTCCGGCGGCGAGGATATCGAAAAGGTCGTCGATTTCGATTATCAAAAACTCAACGTGGTGTTTCAGCTCAAGACCTCATACTCACGGGAGATATTCGACATACAGAAGGAGGCCCAGGGATATATCGACGAATTGTTCACCAATGGGGTGGACGGTCACCTGAGCGGCGTCGGCGATCTGATCGTCATCATTTCGAACTATATCGTCAGAAGCCAGCTCATCAGCCTGGTGACGTCCATATGTGTTGTGCTGTTGATGCTGTTTATCGTATTTCGATCGTTCAAGGCCGGCATCTTCTCGATGCTGCCTTTAGTGTTTACGATTCTCGCCAATTTTACCATCATGAAGTGCTTTGGGGTCAATCTGGACATCGCCACCGCCATGATCGCCTCAATGGCCCTGGGCATCGGTATCGATTACGCCATCCATTTTGTCACCCGCTACCGTATTGAGGTGTTTCTGAAGAACAGGGCGCCCGACGAAGCCGTCGCCGAGACCATCCATACCACCGGCCGGGCCATCATATTCAACGCCCTGGCGGTGGCTGCGGGATTTCTCGTTCTGATTTTTTCCCACTTCAGGCCGATTATGAATATCGGTTGGCTGGTCGCCGCGACGATGATCATCAGTTCCCTGGTGACCATTGTATTTCTGCCGGCGCTCATCTCTCTGTTCGGTCTTGACAATAAAATTCTCAAAAACATCACCTCTTTGATCACCAGCGCCTTGAAAAACTGACCGGAAGCGGTTATATTAAACGAAATTATATGTCATCGGTCCGCATTCGAACGAAAACGTGCTTGTCGGATGCGGACCGTTGCGCAGGCGTTCCCATTCTCACGGGTCCGTTCGGGGGCGTGGGTGGAAAGGAGGGCGGCACGGCCGATCTCGTCACAGCCTTTATCCGTTACCTGGAAAGGGAGCGCGGTGCGTCCCCACACACGCTCCGGGGGTACGAGTATGACCTCAGGGCCTTCGAGGCGTATCTGGTCCGGGAGGATGAGTCCCTCGAGGTGGTGGATTGGACCGGAATTACCCACCGGGATATTCGAAGTTACCTGGGAGTGCTCCTCGGGACCCGGGAGAAGAGCTCGGCGTCCCGGGCCCTGTCGGTCTTTCGAACCTTTTTCCGGTTTTTAAGAAAAAATGGATACATATCGGCGAATCCCGCATCCCTGGTGTCGTATCCCCGACAGACGGGCCGCCGGATAGAATACCTGACCGTGGATGACGTCTTCGCCCTGCTCTCTCTGCCGGAGGCGGGGACGGAATCGGGGCTGAGGGATCGTGCGATCCTGGAGATCCTCTACTCCACAGGCATCCGGGTGGGAGAGCTGGTGGCCCTCAATCGTGAGGATGTCCGGTGGGATGAATCGACGGTGCGGGTGGTGGGGAAGGGATCGAAGGAGCGCATCGTGCCGGTGGGCGATCCGGCCCTGAAGGCCTTGAGCGCGTACCTGAAGGTCCTGGATGTTACGTCGCCTTTGGATTCGGGCGCGCGCCGGGATGGGGAGGCGCTGTTTCTCAATCTCCGGGGCAGGAGGCTGACGTCCCGAAGCATCAATCGCATCATAAAGAAATACATTCTCATCGGGTCCCTCGCCCTGGATGTGTCTCCCCACAGCCTGCGCCATGCGTTCGCCACGCATCTGATGGAAATGGGGGCGGACCTGAGGGACATCCAGGAGCTTCTGGGACACGAATCGATAGCCACCACGCAGAAATATACCCATGTAAGCCTCGATCGGCTGATGGAAGTATACGACAAGGCCCATCCCCGGTCGAAAAGGAGAGCATATGACGATACCACATGAACGAGCGGCGTCCTTGACAACCCCGAAAGTCCGCAGTACCACCGTGCTTACCGTTCGCAAAGACGGGATGGTCGCCATGGCCGGGGACGGCCAGGTGACGATGGGAGAGGAGATGGTCAAGGGGACGGCCAAGAAGGTACGCCGACTCTATCACGGAAAGATACTGGCGGGATTCGCCGGGGCCACCGCCGACGCTTTTACCCTCTTTGAACGCTTCGAGGGAAAGCTGGAGCAATACAACGGCAACCTCGTTCGCTCGGCGGTGGAGCTGACCAAGGACTGGCGGATGGACAAATACCTCAGGCGCCTTGAGGCGCTGCTCCTGGTCGCCGACGAGGAGGCGTCTTTGGTCATCTCCGGCAGCGGGGATGTCCTTGAGCCTGACGACGAGATACTGGCCATCGGCTCCGGCGGCGGATACGCCGCCGCGGCGGCCCGGGCGCTGGTGCGGCACTCGAAGCTGACCGCGGAGGAGATCGCCCGGGAGGCGCTTTTGATCGCCGCGGATATTTGCATTTACACGAACAATACGATTCACCTGGAGGTTCTGTAGACGACAGGGGAGTTAAGACATCACACATAGGACAAAGGACGAATAATCATGCAGACATTTACGCCCCGGGAGATCGTCTCGGAGCTGGATCGATACATCATCAGCCAGGAAAAGGCGAAGCGGGCGGTGGCCATCGCCCTCAGGAACCGCTGGAGGAGAATGCGGGTGCCCGAGGAGCTCAGGGATGAAATCGCCCCGAAAAACATCATCATGATGGGCCCCACGGGTGTGGGGAAAACCGAGATCGCCCGCAGGCTGGCGAAGCTCGCCCAGGCCCCCTTCCTCAAGGTGGAGGCGTCCAAGTTTACCGAGGTCGGGTACGTGGGCAGGGATGTGGAGTCCATGATCCGGGACCTGGTGGAAATCTCGGTGAATATGGTCAAGGAAGACGAGATGCAGAAGGTTCAGGTCAAGGCGAGGGAGCTGGCCGAGGAGCGGGTGCTGGATCTATTGCTCCCCCGTCGCCCCGTCCCCGCCCCGCCCTCTCCGGACCGGGATGATGATGACCAGGGGGGAGCCATCGCCCTGGGATATGTGGGGCCTGGTTCGGAGGCTGTGGACGAACAACCGGACGGGCAGGCCGCCCGTGCCTCCCAGGCCTCGGAAGACTCATACCAGAAGACACGGGAAAAGCTCAAGAAGCTCTTGCGATCGGGCTCCCTGGATGACCGGGAGGTGGAACTGGAGACGAGGGAGCGGAGCACCCCGATGGTGGAGATATTCTCCGCCGCAGGTATCGAGGAGATGGACATCAACATCAAGGACATGTTCGGCAACCTCTTTCCGAAAAAGACCAAGAAAAAGAAGGTGAAGGTGGAAGACGCCCTGGAGATGCTCACCGCCGATGAGGCCCAGCGCCTGGTGGACATGGACAACGTAACGAGCCTGGCGGTAAAGCGGGTGGAGGAATCGGGCATCATATTCCTTGACGAGATAGATAAGATCGCCGGCCGCGAATCCAGCCACGGTCCCGACGTGTCGAGGGAGGGGGTCCAGCGGGACATCCTTCCCATCGTGGAGGGTTCGTCGGTGAACACGAAATACGGCATCGTCAGGACCGACCACATCCTCTTCATCGCCGCCGGCGCCTTTCACGTCGCGAAACCCTCGGATCTGATTCCGGAGCTTCAGGGGCGCTTCCCCCTGCGCGTGGAGCTGGAATCGCTGGGGACGGATGAGTTTGTGCGGATACTGACCGAGCCGAAGAACGCGCTCTTGCTCCAGTACCGGGCGCTGATGGAGACCGAATCGGTGACGCTGGAATTCACGGACGACGCCGTGAAGGAGATAGCACAGATGGCCACCCTGGTCAACTCCCAGAGCGAAAACATCGGCGCCCGCAGGCTTCATACCATCATGGAGCGGCTGCTTGATGATATCTCGTTTCAGGCGCCGGAGCTCTCCAAAAAGAAGATCGTCATAGACAAGAGCTATGTCCAGGAGCGCCTCGCGGATATCATCGAGGATCAGGATCTGAGTAGATATATCCTGTAGGCAAACCTTCCGACGGAAAGAAGGTCATCGGGACTAACAAATACGGTGTGAAATGGCGAAGGCCCGGGTTTAATTGCCCGGGCCTTTTTCATGGGCCGAAGGTTGGTGATGTGAATCAGACTGTGGGTGAAACGACAGCCGGCTTTTCCGGTAGGACGACACGGTTTCCTGTGAAGCCGGTTCTTTTGTGTCAATTCCCACCTGGATGACCGCCCTGGTGACATCCATCAGCTCGTCGGTGTTTTCAGTATCGAAATCCTCAATGGGAATGGGCGGGTGGATGATGAGCTTCGCCCGGCCCGGAAACAGCCGTCTTGTTTTTGGGGGGAGTATCATTCCGGTGCCCAGTATGGTAATCGGGAGGACCGGGATATTGAGGTCAAGGGCCATGCGAAACGCCCCCTTTTTGAAATCGCCCATCTCTTCTGATCCGCTTCTTGTTCCCTCGGGGAAGAACAAAACGGAGGTTCCGCCCGTAATTTTCTTCTTCGCCTCATTGAGAGATTCCAGGGCGGCCTTCTTGTTTGATCGGTCGATGAAAATATGGCCCAGCTTTTCACAGGCGATACCCAGGGCGATAACCTTTCTCAGCTCCTGTTTCATCACCCACTTAAAATCCACCCCCAGCCATCCGTACAGGACGAATATATCGTAGTGGCTCTGGTGGTTGGATGCGATAACGTATGACTGTTCCGGATCGATATTCTCCCGTCCCTGAACGGAGACGAACATGGGTGTCATCAAACTGTTGAGGCGAGACCACCGGGCGCCGCATAAATCGCTGACGAACCGGGGTGAAAAGCCGATGAAAAGCAGTATAACCGCCAGGGATCCAAAGCCGAGGGTTGAAAAGATCAAGAACGGCGTAAAGATGAGAAATTTGTAGGGCTGATACATGATATAGAGCAATCGCTTCATACACAACCTCTAAAAAAAGAGTAAAGGCACCTGTCTCGTTTTACACGATCCTTATTCAAACTTTACCGCTTTCAGGACGATATGTCAAATCGTCTTTTTTTATCAGTCGAGTATCGACCTGATCGCGCAGATCAGCTGGTTCATGGTCGCCGGTTTCTGGAGAAAGCCGTCGGCATCGTCGACAATCAGGTGTTTTTCCTTGTCGTTTTCCCTGTATCCCGATGCGATGAGCACTTTTACGTCTGTGTCGATTTCCTTGAGCGCCTCCAGCACATCCGTGCCGCTCATGCCGGGCATGATGTAGTCCAGGATGACCAGGTCGATGATGTGTTTCATTTTCTTGTATTGCTCGACGCCGAGGGGACCGTTTTCCGCGGTGATAACGGTATAGCCGCGGTCCACCAGGAAATCGGACCACATGGTGAGCACCGTCGGCTCGTCGTCAATGAGGAGGATCGTTTCGTTTTCCTCCAGGTTCTGCGGGTCGGTTTCTTTACTTGTCTCGGAAAACTTACCTGTTGTCGAGGGGAAGTAGAGCTTGAAGACGGTGCCCGTTTCCTCCTCGCTGTATACGGTGATGAATCCATTGTGAGTCTTCACGATACCGTAAAGCGTCGCCAGTCCCATCCCGGTGCCTCCCGAGGACTTTTTCGTGGTGAAGAAGGGCTCAAAGATGTGTTCCTTGACGTGCGGGGGTATACCTGTCCCGGTATCGGATATCGACAGCACGACGAACTCACCGGCGTGGGCGTCGAGGTGGGTCTTGACGAATGCCTCGTCAAGGTACCGGTTCGTCGTCTCGATAAGCAATTCACCGCCGTCGGGCATGGCGTCCCGGGCGTTGATACACAGATTCAACAGGCACTGCTCGAGCTGTCCCTCATCCCCCTTTATCGGGAGTATGTTTGTATCCAGGCTTGTTTTCAGATCGATAGCTCCCTTGAAGGTGCTCGACAGAAGCGGGATAACATTCTGTACGACGTTGTTGAGGCTGACCCGTTGAAACAACGTTTCGCCGCCGCCCCTGGAGAAATTCAGAAGCTGACGGGTCATCTCCGCGGCCCGGGTCGTGCCGTCGAATATAGTCTTGATGGGTTTGTAATCCGGGTTTTCCGAGCTCGTTTTCGCCATGAGCATTTCCGAATATCCCATGATGCCCACCAGTATGTTGTTGAAGTTATGGGCGATGCCCCCGGCCAGGTTGCCGATGGCCTCCATCTTTTGGGCATATATGAGCTGTCGCTCCAGGTTTTTCTTTTCGGTAATATCCTTGATGGTTCCCTGGATGCCGATGATGGCCCCGTATTCGTTATAGCGCCCCGTCGCCGTAATCAGACATTCGGCGATGGTCCCGTCTGTTTTTTGAAGTTCGATCTCACGGTTTTTTACAAGGCCCGTCTCCCGAATGTCTCTGAAAAGAGTGTCCCTCTCTTCAGCGTCCCTGAAAAACACACCCGTATCTGCGCCGATGACCACCTCTCTGGGAAGTCCGAAAATCTCCTCGATGGCCGGGTTGATATCGAGTATTCGCCCGTCAAGCTGTGAGACGAAGAGGATATCGGCCGATGTTTCGAAGATGCTTCGAAGTTGCTCCTCGGAGTCCCTGAGGGCGTCCAGGGTTTTTTTTCGTTCGGTCACGTCGCTGAGAAACATTAATACGGTGGGCCGGTCGTCCCAGGAAATCGATACGCCGGTTGCCTCCACCCATCGCGTTTCGTTTTGGGCATCGATCAGACGATACTGTCCGGGGGTGAGCATATCGATGCCGTTCTGTATCTTGAGATACAGCTCCATGATCCTGTCGCGGTCTTTTTTGTGAAAGAAATGGACGAATGGTTTTTTCTGCAGGTTTTTCAGGGAGCTTCCGGTCATCTTCAAAATCACCGGGTTGGCGAAGCGGATGAATTCATCCTGGATGACGGCAATGCCCTCTTTGGCGTGTTCCACCACGGTGCGATATTTACCCTCGGATCGTCTGAGGGCGTTTTCGTAGAGCTTCCGCTGGGTGATATCGATGCTGATGCCTCCCAGGAGCGGGTCGTCGTCGTGTCGATCGATGAGGAACGAGCGGGTTTCAAAGAATCGGCGCTCGCCGTTTATATCGGTGAGCTGTTCTTCCTTGAGCAGGGACCCCCGCTCAAATGTTTCCGTGTCGTTCCACATGGTGCGGCCGGCATCAACGGGATCGAGGTATTCCGTCGCGATCTTGCCGATCCAGTCATCGGCGTTGAAGGTCTCCCGCATCAGCTTGTTTGCGTATAAAAGCCTGCTCTCTATATCCTTGATGAATACCACCGCCGGCACCTGATCGGCGAACCGGGAGAATATCTCCCAGGTGACCTTGTACTGCTCTTCCGCTTCCATCTGTCTGGTTGCGTCCCTGGTGAACGACATCACCGCCGGCTTGTCGTCCCAGAGGATCATGATCGCATTGGATTCAAGCCACCGGTACTCTCCGCTTTCTGTCTGGAATCGAAATCTGGATACATACGAGACGTCGTCACCGGTCAGCTTTCGATTGTATTCCGATGAGGCGACTTCTCGATCATCGGCATGGATGAAGTCGATGAACGGTCGGCGTGAAAGCTCCTCCGCGCTGTATCCGGTGATTGTCTGTGTGGCAGGATTGGCGAATTGTATGTGTCCGTCCTGGATGACGGCGATCGATTCGTTTGTGTTCTCCAGCAGTTTTCCGTATATCGCCTCGATCTTTGTGTGGTCTAATTCCGCCTGTATCGGGGGAGTGACGGCGTTGAAATAACACAAAACCGCAGGATGTTCCTTCCATGAATCCACGGCGACGTGTGCATCCATGTACATGATGTTCTTGTCTTTTGTAACGATGCGGATCTTGAAATTACTCGGAATGTCCTCTCCGGCCAATCGTCGCGTGTACCTGTCGGTGATCTCATCGACATCGTCCGGATGGATGAATGTGGTAAATGGGGCAGTAGAAATTTTTTTGTCGGTATGCCCGATCCAGTCTTTCAATGTTTGGTTATGAAAGACGATGGTGTCCTCTTGAATGACCGCAATACCCACGGGGGATCGTTCAACGAGCGTCCGGTGTATGTCCTCGTGATCCGTATCGGGGCCGCTTTTCGCCCCATCCCTGTTTTTTTCCGGGAGCGTGTCTTCTTCACGGAGTTTATTGATCGTTTCTGTGTTGTCAGCCATGATGAACGCCTACGGGAAAGAGAAGGGAGTTATCCAAAAAAACACACCGCATGATGGAACAAGTATATACTACTTTCTTAAGTATCGCCAAGAAAGAATGCACGCGGTGCCCCGTCAAAACGGCGGGACATCGTTTTGCGGAACGTGTAAACAAGTTTTGGTGGATATTTTTTTTTGGTCATGTTAAGATACCACATTTTGAGATGATTGCGTAGAGAAAAAGAGCGACATGAGTCCAATCGAAAGGGCCAGGGAAAAGGCGACCATCCTTCTTGAGGCCCTGCCGTACATTCGGATGTTCTCGGGATCGACGATGGTCATCAAGTTCGGCGGACACGCCATGGTGGACGATGACCTCAAGAAAAATTTCGCCCTGGATGTCATCCTGATGAAATACATCGGCATCAATCCGGTGATTGTCCACGGCGGCGGTCCACAGATCGGCGAACTGTTGGAAAGGCTGGGAATGCCGTCGACCTTCGTCGGCGGAATGCGGGTAACGGACGACGAGACTATGGACGTGGTGGAGATGGTGCTTGCGGGCAAGGTCAGACAGGAGATCGTGGGCCTCATCAACTCCCTCGGAGGGAGCGCCGTGGGCCTTTCGGGTCGGGACGGTGGACTGATTACGGGCAGGAAAATCGCGCTGAAAAAAAGCGATCGTGAGGGAATGCCGCCGGAGATCATCGACCTGGGCCGGGTGGGTGAAGTGGTCCGTGTGAATACCGAGCTTCTTTCCGGGCTTGCCCTGGAACAATTCATCCCGGTGATCGCCCCGGTGGGGGCCGACGAGGACGGGGGGACGCTGAATATCAACGCGGACCTGGTCGCCGGCGCCGTGGCGGGGGCGCTGGGAGCGAAAAAACTGATTCTCCTTACCGACGTGCCCGGAGTCCTGCGGGACGGGGAGCTGATCAGCAGCATGAGCGCAACCGAGGCGGGGAGGCTCACCGACGACGGCACGATCGTCGGCGGAATGATACCGAAGGTCGCCTGCTGCCTGGAGGCCCTGGAGGCCGGGGTGGAAAAGACCCATATCATTGACGGCCGGGATCCCCACTCGGTGTTACTTGAAATCTTTACCGACGGCGGCGTGGGAACCCAGATCATCCCGGATTGACCGGGGGGGTGGATGCCTCCGTATGAATATTGTCGGCATATGTCCTGTCGGACCATATAAATTGTCGTGTTCCGGCGGGGGAGGAAGACAAAAAAACCGATGAACGAGACGCTCCAGAACGACTACAGTCACCTGATGAACACGTATCGTCCCCAGCCCGTGGAACTGGTTCGCGGCGAGGGGGCGTACGTCTGGGATGTGACGGGACGGCGATTTCTCGATTTCGTCGCCGGCATCGCCGTGAACAACCTGGGCCACTGCCATCCGGCGGTGGTGGATGCGGTGAGGCGACAGGCGGAAACCCTCATCCACGTCTCCAACCTCTACCGCATTCCGGTTCAGGCGGAGCTGGCGGAGCTTTTGTGCGATCACTCGTTTGCCTGGGCCTGCTTTTTTTGTAACAGCGGCGCCGAGGCGGTGGAGGCCGCCGTGAAGCTGGCCCGGCGATACGGGATTCGAACGAAGGGGGAGGGGGCGTCCGGCATCGTCGCCGCAAAGGGGTCTTTTCACGGCAGGACGATGGGCGCCATGACCGCCACCGGGCAGGAGAGAATCCACTCGGGCTTCGGCCCGCTGGTGCCCGGTTTCTCCCATGTCCCCTTTGGAAATGCCGCCGCCCTGGAGGAAGAGGTGGGGGAGGATACCGCCGCGGTTATACTGGAGCCGATTCAGGGGGAGAGCGGCGTGGTGACGCCCCCGGACGGCTATCTCTCCCGAGTGAGGGAGATCTGTGATCGGGAGGGTGCCCTTCTCATCTTCGATGAAATCCAGACGGGCATGGGTCGGACCGGGACGCTCTTCGCCTACGAGCGGTTCGATGTCAAGCCCGATGTGATGGTGCTGGCCAAGGGCCTGGCCGGGGGATTGCCGATGGGGGCGTGCCTGGCGGGGGATCGGGCGGCGTCCGTCTTCGAGCCGGGGAGCCACGCCTCAACCTTCGGCGGGAATCCGCTGGTAAGCGCTGCCTCATGTGCGGCGCTGAGGGCCACACTGAGTGACGGAGTGCTCGAAAACTGTGTTACAATGGGCGAATATTTCATGAATGAGCTTCGCCGCATCGCGGGTGAGACGGACCTCATTGCCGAGGTACGGGGGGTGGGCCTCATGATCGGGGTTGAGCTCACGCGGGGGGGACCGGAGGTCGTGGATGCGTTTCGTGAGCGAAATATACTGGTCAACTGCACCGCAGAAAGGGTGCTGAGATTTCTCCCTCCGCTTATCGTTACAAAAGATGAAGTGGACGAGGTGACGAGCGCCTTTAAAGATATTATAGGGGGGTTGTGACATGCTGGACCATTTTTTAAGGATTTCACATCTCACCGCCGACGAGGGTCGGGAAATTCTAGATCGGGGCCGGGACCTGAAAATCAGGCAGCTCAACGACATCCGTTACACCCCAATGGCTGGAAAGACCCTGGCCATGATTTTCGAGAAGCCCTCCACCCGAACCCGGGTCTCTTTCGAGACCGGCATATATCAACTGGGGGGACAGGGCATCTACCTGAGCAGCCAGGACATCCAGCTTTCCCGGGGAGAGTCGGTGGGCGATACCGCCCGAACCCTCTCGGGGTACGTTGACATGGTGATGATCCGGGCCTTTTCCCAGGATATGGTGGAGGAGCTGGCCGAGTATTCATCGGTGCCGGTCATCAACGGCCTGACGGATCTGTTGCATCCGTGCCAGGTGATGAGCGATGTCTTCACGGTAATGGAGGTGACCGGAAAAGACCTGAAGGATGTGGAGATGGTATACATCGGGGACGGCAACAATCTGGCCAACTCCTGGATACACGCCGCCGGTCTCTTCGGCTTTCGCCTGACGCTGGCCTGTCCGAAGGAGCTGGCGCCGGACGATGAGATTTTCAAAAAAGGAAAGAAGATATTGGAAGAGCGTCTGAACCTGACCACCGATCCCCGGGAGGCGGTGGGTGAGGCGGACGTCATTTATACCGACACCTGGGTGAGCATGGGTGAGGATGAACAGAGACAGAAGAAGATCAAGCTCCTCAAGGGTTTCCAGGTGAACGATGACCTGTTAGAGGCCGCCCCGGACCATGTGAAGGTGATGCACTGCCTTCCGGCACACCGGGGCGAGGAGATCACCGACAGCGTCATGGACGGGAAGCAGTCCGTGGTGTTTCTCCAGGCGCATAATCGACTGCACGTGCAAAAAGCTATTATGGATATTCTGAATCAGCGGCGGGAGGAAGCGAAGTGACGACGGATATAAAGAATGTGGTTGTGGCGTATTCCGGAGGATTGGACACATCGGTCATTCTGAGGTGGATCAAGGAGCGCTACGGCGCCCGGGTGGTGGCATTTGCCGCGGATGTGGGCCAGGGCGAGGGCGAGCTCGTGGGGCTTCGTGAAAAGGCCCTGGCCACCGGCGCCGACGAAGTGTATATTGAAGATTTGCGGGAGGAGTTCGCCCGGGATTATGTTTTCCCGATGCTCCGGGCCGGGGCCGTGTACGAGGGGACATATCTCCTCGGGACATCTATCGCCCGGCCGTTGATCGCGAAACGGCAGATCGAGATCGCCCGGGCTGAGGGGGCGGGCGCGGTCTGTCACGGCTGCACCGGCAAGGGCAACGACCAGGTGCGCTTCGAGATGGCCTATCTCACCCTGGAGCCGCATATCACCATCATCTCCCCCTGGCGGGACGACGATTGGGAGTTCGAATCGAGAAAATCCCTCATTGCCTACGCGAAGAAATTCGACATCCCGATAACCGTCACGGCTGAGAAGCCCTACAGCACCGACCGGAACCTCTTTCACATGAGTTTCGAGGGAGGAGTGCTGGAAGATCCCTGGGCGTCTCCGCCTGCGGACATGTTTAAGCTTTCGGTGTCGCCCCAGGACGCCCCGGACCGGGTGACTACCATCGAACTGGAATACGAGGTGGGAAATCCCGTAAAGCTCAACGGCAAGGTCCTGTCTCCGGCGACGCTTTTGATGGAGCTCAACCGAGTGGGGGGCGAAAACGGCGTGGGCCGGGTGGACATGGTGGAAAACCGCTACGTGGGTATCAAGTCCCGAGGTGTGTACGAAACTCCGGGAGGTACTATCCTCCACGCCGCCCATCGGGCGGTGGAGTCCATTACGATGGATCGGGAGGTGATGCACCTGAGGGACTCGATGGTCGCCAAGTATGCGGAGCTGGTCTACAACGGCTACTGGTTTTCCCCGGAACGCTACCTCGTTCAGGCGTTGATGGACCAGGCACAGAAAAACGTCACGGGCAGAGTCAGGCTCGATATCTACAAGGGGAACGTCATCGTGGCGGGGAGGGAGTCCGAGAAGACGCTCTATCACGACGGATTCGCCACCTTCGACGAGGACGAGGTGTATACCCCCGCCGACGCCACCGGATTCATCCGACTCAACGCCCTGAGGATGCGCATCAAGGCGCTTTTAGGCATCGAGTAGGGCCGGGAGCGGGTTGACAAGAAGGAGGATCTCTCATGGTCAAAAAGCCCTGGGGAGGCAGGTTTCAGGGGATCACCGACGACTTGGTGGAGCGGTTCACCGAGTCGGTCCGGTTCGACGCCCGCCTTGCGCCCTATGACATCCGGGGCAGCATCGCCCACGCCAGGACCTTGGCCCGGGCCGGCGTCATCACCGAGGACGACGCCGACGCCCTGGTGAAGGGGCTCGAGGAGATCGCGGGAGAGATCGAGGCCGGGACCTTCTGGTTCGACCCCCGGCTCGAGGATGTCCACATGAACATTGAGGGTGTCCTCAGGGAGCGCCTCGGAGAGACGGGAGGCCGCCTCCACACCGCCCGGAGCCGAAACGACCAGGTGGCGGCGGACACCCGGCTCTTCGTCCGGGAGGAGGCGGGGCGGACGGCAGAGCTGCTCAAAGGCCTGAGACGGGTCCTCCTCGATCGGGCCGCCGAATCGGTGGACGTGCTCATGCCCGGATACACCCACCTCCAGCGGGCACAACCGGTGCTTCTTTCCCACTACCTCTTGGCCTACTGGGAGATGTTCCACCGGGACGGGCGGCGGTTTCGTTCCGTGGAGAAATCCGCGGACGTCTGTCCCCTGGGCTCCGGGGCGCTCGCAGGGGTGGCGTATCCGCTGGATCGGGAATACACGGCGAAGCTCCTCGGGTTTTCGGCGATCACCCGAAACAGCATGGACGCCGTCAGCGACCGGGACTATATCCTGGAGTACCTCTTTTCCGCGTCGGTGGTGATGGCGCACCTCTCCAGGCTGGCCGAGGAGCTGGTGCTGTTTTCCGGCCCGGAGTTCGGCTTTGTGACGCTCCCGGACGGGTACGCCACCGGATCCTCCATCATGCCCCAGAAGAAGAACCCGGACGTACCGGAGCTGGTCAGGGGAAAGACAGGGCGGGTCTTCGGAAACCTCCAAAGTCTTCTCGTGACCCTCAAGGGGTTGCCTCTCGCGTACATGCGGGACCTCCAGGAGGACAAGGAGCCGCTGTTCGACACCGTAGACACCGTAACCGGTTCTCTTTCGGTGATGACCGGGCTGATGGCCCAGGTCGCCTACAATCGGGAGGCGACAGAAAGGGCCGCGTCGTCCGTGTTCATCACCGCCACCGACGCCGCCGATTACCTGGCTAAAAAGGGCATGAACTTCCGGGACGCCCACGAGACGGTCGGCAGGCTCGTTGCGGTGTGTGAAAAGGAGGGGATGGACCTCCCGGACCTAGGTCTCGATCGATGGCGGGAGGCGTCTATCCTTTTTGAAAAGGATATCCTGAGCGCAATGGATCCCCGGGCCAGCGTCGACTCCCGGGACCTCCCCGGCGGAACGGCGAGGCGGCAGGTGGTGATGATGCTTGACGAGGCGGAAAAACTCGAAAAAGACGAAACGTAAGACATATCGCGGGCGGAATCTTCAACAACTCTCCGACGGGAATCCGAACGCGGCATTTTTCGATATTGTATTCTTTTATATGTGTGTATATGAGGCAACAGTCATGAGACGGATACTACTACCGATCATGTGTGTCGGCATGGTGCTTTTTTTGTGTGCCTGCGGCGTCAAGGCGCCCCCGGTGCCCCCGTCCCGGGTGGAGCCTGCCCGGGTGAATAATCTCTCCGCTTCTCTGGGAGAGAACGGCGCTATGTTGAGTTGGACCGTTCCGAAAACGAATACCGACGGCTCGGAGCTCACGGATTTGGCCGGGTTCAGCGTGCTGCGCCGGGACGTGGCGGACGAGGATCTGGAGTGCCGCTCCTGTTCCGGGGAGTTCGAGAAGGTATATGAGTTCACCCTGGAGGCTCCGGGTTGGGCGCACGTCCAGGGCGATGACATCGCCTTTGAGGATTCGTCCCTGTCCGCCGGCATCACCTATACCTATGTGGTGGTTCCCTTCAACACCGACGGACACACCGGTTCCTACTCCAATCCCATAGACGTCTACTTCGGGAGATAGCGTGAACTATTTCAATCGGGAAAACGGGGAGCTCTCCGTCGAGGAGATCCCGGTGGTGGACCTCGTTCGGGAGCACGGAACGCCGCTGTACATCTACAGCGCCCGCACCCTGAGACACCACTATCGGGTCTTCAAAGACGCATTGGGGGGGATGGATCACCTTATCTGTTTCGCCATGAAGGCGAATTCCAATCTGTCGGTGTTGAAGCTCTTTTTCGATCTGGGGGCCGGGGCGGATATCGTCTCCGGCGGGGAGCTGTTCCGGGCGCTCCAGGCCGGGGTGGACCCGTCAAAGGTGGTCTATTCCGGTGTGGGGAAGACCGAGGATGAAATAACAGCGGCGTTAGAAGCCGATATCCTGATGTTCAACGTTGAGTCCTTCCAGGAGCTGACGGTCATCAACGGCATCGCACAAGAGATGGGTGCGACCGCACGAATATCGGTTCGGGTCAATCCGGATGTGGACCCGAAAACCCATCCGAAGATATCCACGGGGCTCAAGGCCAACAAGTTCGGCCTCGATATCACCGGCGTCATCGACGACTACGAGCGGGCACGGGAGCGGAAAAACATTCAGGTGGTGGGGGTGGACTGTCATATCGGCTCCCAGCTCACCGAGATCGGCCCGTTCGAGGACGCCCTCAAGCGCCTGGTGGAGTTGATTGAAAGGCTCAGAGAGCGTAATTTCGAGATACAATACCTCGATTTCGGCGGCGGCCTGGGGATCACCTACCAGAGCGAGGAGCCGCCCGACCCCACGGAATATGCCCGTGCCATAGAAGAAATCGCCGGGGACCTGGGGGTGACCTTCATCCTGGAGCCGGGCCGGGTCCTGGTGGGCAATGCCGGCATCCTGGTCACCCGGGTGCTGTACACCAAGGAGACTGAAAAGCATTTCGTCATCGTCGATGCCGGGATGAACGATCTGGCCCGGCCGGCGATCTATGATTCCTATCACAGGATCGTCCCGGTGGTGGAGAATGGGGCCGACGTCATCACCGCCGACATTGTGGGTCCGATATGCGAATCGTCCGACTACCTGGCGAAGGATAGAGACATCCCCCGGGTAGTTCGGGACGATCTTTTGGCGGTGGAGAGCGCCGGGGCCTATTCCTTCTCGATGGCCTCGAACTACAATTCCCGACCCCGATGCGCCGAGATCATGGTGGACGGAAAAGAGGCCCGGGTCGTCCGGAAGAGGGAGACATACGAGGACCTGATTCGGGGCGAGGAAATCTGACGGGAAGGGGGGAATGAAGGGGAGGACGGTAAGAGGGGGGGGAAGAACGGGAAGGAGGACGAGAGGGAAGGCCGGGAAGGAGAACGGGGGTATGCGCTGAAGTGTATGGGAGTGATCGCATCGCCTCGCCCCCGGGAACGCCGAAAAGAGAACAATTCACAGACTGCGGTGTCAAATACTATAATCGAGGAGCATTCATAAGGAATCGGTATTGGTGGATTCGATACAATTCTATAAAATGAGCGGCAGCGGCAACGATTTCATCTTTATAGATAATCGAGACGGCTTGTTTCCCTCCGCCGATCCGGCCCGGGCGGCGCGTCTTCTGTGCCGTCGGGGGGTGTCCGTGGGGGCCGACGGCTTGGTGCTTATTGAGTCCGCGGACGACCCGGCCCTCGATTTTCGCTGGCGGTTTTACAACGCCGACGGCTCTGAGGCCGATATGTGCGGCAACGCCGCCCGGTGCGCCGCCCGCCTGGCCCATATCCTGGGCATTTCGGGAACGACGACGGCCTTTTTCACCGGCGCGGGCGTCATTCGGGCCGAGGTCCTGGAGTCGGGACGGGTGAAGCTCGCCATGACCGACCCGAAGGAGACGGCGCTGGATCGGACTCTTGTTGTTTCGGGAAAAAGACTGAGCTATCACTATTCCGACACCGGCGTTCCCCATGCGGTGCTGGTGACCGATGACGTGGTGGGAATGGACGTGGCACAGATGGGGCGCGCGGTGCGGTATCACGAAAACTTTGCGCCGAACGGCGCCAACGCGAACTTCGTCCGGGTTGAGAGTGACGGGACCGTGACCATCCGTACCTACGAGCGGGGAGTGGAGGCGGAGACCCTGGCCTGCGGCACCGGGGCCGTGGCGGCGGCGGTCACGCTTTTTTTGGCGGGAGACGTGTCTCCGCCGGTCACCCTCATCCCGACATCCACCATCCCGCTGGTGGTGCATTTTATAAAAGGCGAAAACGGTGTGACCGAGGTATACCTGGAGGGCGATGCCCGCCTGATATATACCGCAACATTACATAACGACGCACTGACGTAAAAGGGAGTGAACGCATGTTTTCAGGAGCTTTGACCGCAATCGTGACCCCCTTCAAGAAGAGGGAAGTCGATTTTGATTCACTGGCCGATCTCGTGGAATTCCAGATAGACCAGGGGATATCCGGGTTGGTGCCCTGCGGCACCACCGGTGAATCGGCCACCCTTTCCCACGAGGAACACCACCGGGTGGTGGAGTTCGTGGTGAAACAGGCAAAGGGCCGGGTGCCGGTTGTCGCCGGGGCCGGTTCCAACAGCACCGCCGAGGCCATCGCCCTGACCATCCATGCGAAAGAGGTGGGCGCGGATGCGGCGCTTGTGATCACCCCCTATTACAACAAGCCCACCCAGGAGGGGCTGTATCTCCACTTCACCACCGTGGCGAAAGAGGTTAATATCCCCATCATCATGTACAACGTGCCGGGGAGGACCGGGGTGAACATGTTGCCGCCCACGGTGGCCAGGCTTTCGAAGGTGAAAAACATTGTCGGCATCAAGGAGGCCACCGGCGACCTCCGGCAGGTCTCGGACGTCATCGAGCAGGCGGAGAAGGATTTCATCGTCCTCTCGGGAGACGACTTCACCGTTCTCCCCCTGATCGCCATCGGCGGCACGGGGGTCATCTCCGTGGTTTCCAACGTGACGCCCCGGGATATGGAGGAGATGGTCAGGCGAGCGGCCGCCGGGGACTGGGAGGAGGCGAGGCGGCTCCACTACAAGATCATGCCCGTCGCCCGGGCCATGTTCATCGAGACCAATCCGGTGCCGGCCAAGGCGGCCCTCGGCCTGATGGGGAAAATCGACCCGGATGTGCGCCTTCCCCAGGCGCCGTTGTCCGACGCCAGCATGGAGACGCTCAAGAAGGTGCTGAAGGAGTACGGGCTGCTGTAGGGGAAAAACACCGCCGTGAGGCGATATGCGCCTGTTGTTTTCGGGGATGAGGGATCAGACGGGGTGGTATATTTCTTATTTTGGACGCGCATATCGGCGCTACAGCATTTTTAGATAATCAAGCAGTTCCTTCACGTCATCATCAGAGAAATCCCGTCTCGGCATGTCCCATTCCAACTCCTCGCCGTCGGCATCAGGTTCTTTCCGGATCGCCCGAATGATCAGCTCGTCGGTGTAGGGGGGGCGTGCTCGTCCACCTCACCCTCGCCGTGATGATGCTTTCGGACATCCCGCCGTGCATGTACATCCAGTGGGGGTCGCCCTGATGGGGTATCGCCTGATTCATGAGATCCCTCCAAAGGAATAACATTCTATAGCATTATTGCACCATATGTCCCATGCTCATGTGCGGTTCCCTGCCGGAATGAGGCGCCGGGTGTTCCGTCAGGCCCGGGGCCGTCCGGGGGTGTCATGGGGCGATGGGCCGTTCTCCCCGGCACCGCTTCGGGCAATACAGCCGCCGATATATCGTCATATAACCGGCGGGAGGTGTCCGGGCGGCGGCATAAGAGGTGAATAACACGACGGGTGGTGGGAAACGCGGGCCTCTGGGGTGTATGCAGTGCGAAGTAGGCGTCCGGCGGGGGGATTGAAGCCGGTTTTTTTCGGTTTCATTTTCGACCGGTGTCGGGTATACTGAAATTTAACCGAAAAAAAAGAGACATATGACAGAACACGATAATAAAGAGAAAAAACCGGACAAACCGGAAACCAACCCCAAGGGCCCGGACCGTCCTCCCCGGGACCGGCAAACGCCCGGCATGAAATTTTCACCCTGGTTTATCATCCTGGCAGTGGTGGCGATATACTTTGCGGCGAGCTTTTTCTTCAAGGAGAAGGTCGAGGAGCTGACCTACAGCGAGTTTCGCGCCGCCGTGGAGGAGGGACGGGTGAGCGACCTGAAGATCGGCACCGCCGAGATCCAGGGAACGCTGAAGGTGGAGAAAGACGACGAGATGGAAGGTGACGAGAACGGCGAGGTGACCTTCAAGACCGTCGTGGTGGAGGACCCGGATCTGGTGCCGCTGCTCAACGAGAAGGGCGTCACATATTCCGGGAAGCTGGAAAACACCTTTCTGATGCAGCTGTTATTGTGGCTCCCCCTGTTCCTCCTGTTCGGCTTCGTCTGGTTTTACCTGCTCAGGCGCATGGGGAGGGGTGGCGCGGATTTCATGTCCGTGGGCCGCTCCAAGGCGAAGATTTACGCCGAGGACCAGGTAAGCGTCGATTTCACCGACGTGGCGGGGGTGGACGAGGCGGAGGAGGAACTGACAGAGGTCATCGAATACCTGCAGAATCCAGACAAGTTCCGGCGGCTGGGGGGCAAAATCCCGAAGGGGATACTCCTGGTGGGCCCGCCGGGGACAGGGAAGACGCTGCTGGCCCGGGCCGTGGCGGGGGAGGCCAGCGTGCCGTTTTTCTCCATCTCCGGATCTGAATTCGTGGAGATGTTCGTGGGAGTGGGGGCCGCCCGGGTGCGGGACCTCTTCAACCAGGCCCAGTCCAAGGCCCCTTGCATCATCTTCGTAGACGAGCTTGACGCCCTGGGAAAGGTGCGGGGGGTGAACGTATCCGGTGGCAACGACGAGCGAGAGCAGACCCTCAACCAGTTGCTCGTGGAGATGGACGGATTCGACGCGCGGGCGGGGCTCATCCTGATGGCCGCCACCAATCGGCCCGAGATTCTCGATCCCGCCCTGCTTCGGCCCGGACGGTTCGACCGGCACGTCCTGGTGGACAGGCCGGACAAGAAGGGGAGGCTGGATATCCTAAAGATTCACGTCCGGGAGCTGGTTCTCGCAGGCAACGTGGATCTCGATCGAATCGCCGCTAAAACCCCCGGCTTCGCCGGAGCGGACCTGGCGAACATCGCCAACGAGGCGGCGCTGCTTGCGGCGAGAAGGGGAAAGGACGCCGTGGACGGGGACGATTTCGACGAGGCCATCGAGCGGGTGGTGGCGGGACTGGAGAAGAAAAACCGCTTGATGAACCAGGAGGAGAAGGAACGGGTGGCCTATCACGAGGTCGGCCACGCCCTGGTGGCGTCAAACCTCCCCGGCACTGACCCGGTGGAGAAGATATCCATCGTCCCCCGGGGCATCGCCGCCCTGGGATACACGCTGCAGCTTCCCACCGAGGATCGATACCTGATGACCAGGACAGAGCTCAACGGAAAGCTGGCGACGCTCCTGGGAGGCCGGGCGGCGGAGGAGATCGTATTCGGAGAGCCCTCCACCGGCGCACACAACGACCTGAGCAAGGCGGCGGACATCGCCCGGCGCATGGTCAAGGAGTACGGCATGAGCGAAAAGATGGGCCTGGTCTCCTACGAAAGCGAGCCGAGGGCGAACATGATGGGTACAGGTCTCGAGTCGATTCCGGACTACAGCGACGATACATCCCGGGAGATCGACAAGGAGATCAAGCGCATCATCGACGAGGCCTACCGGACCGCGGAGGGTATCCTCTCTCAGAACCGGGATCGCATGGAGAGGATGGCCAGGCGTCTGTTGGATATCGAGGTGCTGGAGGACGACGAGCTCAAGAGCTTTCTTGAACCGGCACAATCCCCAGAAAGCGGGACGTAGCCCGGGCGGAGGCATGATTCAAAACACGACTCGGGGTTCCGGGACGCCGCCCGTAAGGGCGTGTGCAACCCGACGGAGCCTCGGTTTTTTTTGAGGCGTTTTTTCATAAAATGGGCGCATCCTACATCTATTCCGGCGGCACGGTGACGATTGAATCCCTGGCCGAGGGCGGTTTCGGCGTCGCCCGACACCGGGGGAAGGTGGTCTTCATCCCCGACGCCGTGCCGGGGGACGTGGTCTTTTTTTCTGCGGTCGAGGACAAAAAAAGCTACATCAGGGGAAGGCTGGAGGAGCTCCTGACGCCCTCGCCCCATCGGACGGACCCCTTCTGCCCCCATGCCGGCGTATGCGGCGGGTGCCAGTGGCAGCACATTTCCTACCCGATGCAGCTTAACGCGAAGCAGCGCATCGTGACGGACGCCCTGGAGCGCATTGCGGGGATCGAGGGGGTGCATGTCCCGCCCGTGGCGCCGTCGTCCTCTCTTCGCGGCTGGCGCGTCGTCCTGGAGATGCAGTGCGAGGCGGGCCCCCGGGGGCAGCAGGTCGGTTTTTTCGCCCGGAAGAGCCGACGCATCATAAAGGTTCAGGAGTGTCCCGTGGCGTTTCCTGCGCTTTCTTCACGAATCGCCGGAGCGGGGGCGGCGCTCTCCGCCCTGAAGTTTCATGGACGGGGGGAGCTCAGGCTCCTGGCGGGGGAGGGGGATCGGGTCGTCGCTCTTCTCACTCTTTCCGGCGGGTTTATACCGGGGGAGAAGGCGGTACGGGCCGCGATGCGGCGGCTCGACGTTTCGGGCCTCGTACTCGCCAATCGATCGGGGTGCCGCACCTTCGGTGACCCCCTGGTCGTCTATCCGGGGTCGTCCACAGCACCCGGCGGGGCGATATCGTTTTCGGCGAACGGATTCGTCCAGGCGAATCCGGACGTAAACAGAAAGCTCATTGATCACCTTCTCTCTCATGATATTTCCGAAAAAACGGTGCTGGAGCTTTTTTCCGGCGGCGGGAACTTTACCCTTCCCCTAGCGGCCGGGGGGGCACGGGTGACGGCGGTGGAACGGGACGAGACGCTGTCGGCCCGTGCCGAAAAGACGCTTCAATCCCTCGGCGCGCAACACTCACAGGTCGTCACGGCCGACGCGGCGCACTACCTCACAGACGCCGTCGAGCAGGGGGAGCAATTCGATGTTGTGGTGCTGGATCCGCCCCGGACCGGCGCACATGATGTCGCCCGGCTCCTGCCGTCTCTGGGTGCCGAGGAGATATTCTATATCTCATGCGCGCCTGCGACATTGGCCCGGGACGTGCGCATCCTGATGGATCACGGCTTTCGCCTCGAATCCGCCTCCGTGTTCGACATGTTCCCCCACACCTTTCACGTGGAGACGCTGGCCCGCCTCGTCCGGAAGGGGGACGCCGATGACCGATCCGACTGATGCATCGAGCGCCGATGTGCGCCGTCCTACGGCCTGAAGTGTGGGATGGGGGGGAAGACCGGTCGGAATCGACGCATCGGGGGAGTGTCTGTATCATGAAAATACTCCTAAACAGTGAAGCCGGAAGACGCGAGATCGACATGGCGATCACGCACACCCTGGATGATCTGGCGAAAAGGATTCAGGGCGTATACAGTGTATCGGATGTTGAATACCTGTATGATTTCGGCGACAGGACGTATTCATTCAACGGTGGGTTTGACGCCAGCGTTCACCACTGCGACCTGCTGTTATACACCGACGTGCCTGTGATATACCGCTCCGGAGACCTCGTGGTGCGGGTGTATCACGAGAACACCTCGGATAACATCTATGACTACTGCGATTTTGACCATCCGCACTACTGTTCGGTATATGAGGAAATGATAGATATCGATTCATGCTATGAATCCATGATGTGTCTGAACGGATTCTTCAGGATCGAATCTTCCGAGAAGCTCATGAAGATTGCGGATATAGACACGGCGAGAGAAAAGTGCAGGAGGTGTATCTATACGAACTGTGACGGTATTCATCATGAAAAGACGCTCAAGAATCTTTCACTGACAAACATGAAACCGTCAAAGACGTCTTATCGAGTTCATCCGACGCATGCGTCACCGGACAAGATCGACACGGTCGGAAACGCGTTTTTCAGGAAAAACCCTGAATCCGAAGACAGGGAGGAGTGAAAGACAGGACCCTCCCCGGGTGGTGCGCTTTCGGGAACATCCTGCAAGGCGCCTTTTTTTTATCGCTTTCTCTGTATGGACGTTTTGCGCGGGTTCTGCGGGGGCGCGTTGTATGCCCTGAGTCATTGAAAGAAAGGGTTCATTGTATGTCATCGATGTTTTTAAAAAGCTTAATTATTTTCTTGACATATATTTTTTATTTTGAGATAATATAAAGTTACTGTCCCGATTATCTTAGTTTCGGGCGTTTCATTATAACCGGGCGTGAAACAGAGGTGTCCGGTTTTTTTACATCTCATTTTCGCAATCGTATTTCTGAAAAGAGGAGGACCCCAGCCATGGACTGTGCAACCATCAAACCGGGAACGTCTTGTGTATTTATGACCAAGAAGGGGTGTGACTTCAACGGCGGTAGCTGCTACACCATCGTCGAAGCGTGCGAAGGATGCGCCCGTATAATCGAACTTCCCACCGGCAAGTACTGCTCGTCGACGCCGGATCCCAGTATCAAATGGGCCCGGGGAGTATGCAACCTCGCCACTCATATGAAGGCCGGCGAAGCGGTGGATGACACCAAAAAGATCAACCCCCTGAAGGCCTCGAAGCGGGCCGCGGCAGGCGCCCGGTAACCGATACCCCGAACAGGGACGTAAAAAGGGCCGAAGAGAGACTTCGGCCCTTTTTATTTCACCCCGTGGATTCACGTCATCATGCCGGCGGTTTTCCCGACACATAATCCCCGGCGATGCGAAGGTACTTCTCCCTTTCCCGTGGGGAGATGATGATGGACGCCTTCTTTCCCGTAATGCGAACAAGGACCAGGTTTGTGAACGTGTGGTAGATCTTCACCGGGAGACCCGCCTTTTTGCCCCCCGTAGTGAGGTCCATCGCCGTGACGGAATCGACGTCGTACCAGGGGATGGTGATCCGATAGAGCACACCCAGGATGCCGATACCCCTATCGCTTAAAAGGAGATATCGGGGAATCAGGGGGATCGCAAAGATAAAAAGATAATAGAACCACGACGGGCTGGTTTTCTCGAAGTACTCCACGGAGCCCAGTGCCGAGACCGACTCATCCAGCCTTCGGGCCGCGGCAAAATAGAGGAACAGGCACACGGCGATGATAATGAGAAATCCGAGGACCAGGCCGGTGTTCATGTTTTCAATCTTTCCCAGGTCCATCGCCAGGGCGGTGCCGTACACCACGGACATCGTGGCGGCGATAACGGCGTTGATGGCGGCCATCATCTTTCCCGGAAGAACCGGATACACCAAAAAAATGTCTGAAATCAGCATGAAGATGAACATGCCCAGCATGGAGGCGGAAAACAGGGTCACCACAAGTGTTGCCGGGCCGGAGGCGTCCGGGTTTCCGGCGCGGTCGTAATGGATGGGCACCTCTTCCGGCAGGGAGGGGAGCAGCAGCACGCCGACCACAATCACGATGAGGACGATCACAAATGCCGGCAGATGAGAGCGAACGGAGGGGTTGGACATGATCGTTCCTTTCCATGTATGATTCATGGGCGATCGGGGCTTCAAATTTCACCGGGACAGTCTATCAGGGCGGTTTGGCCTTGTCAAAAGGCTTTTTTTTGGTTACCTTGGGTACGGGTTTCGCCCAGTGGGCCGGGGACATTGGAGGATATATATGAAACAGCGATTTCCGGGGATTTTTTTCTCTTTCGTGCTGGTGATTCTCTATCTTTTTTTTCAGGCCTATCTCGGCTTCCTCGGGGCGCTGATCGGCTCAACGGGCCTGATGATTCTCGTCTCCATCAGCATTTCGGCCCTTGCGGTGATGATCATCGCGTCGAAGGTCAACCGGGAGCCGCTGGAGCAGGCCGTCGCCTGGGGGGCGCTCAACCTGAAGGCGCTACTCCCGATACTCACGATGACGGTGAGTTTAGCGATACTGCTTTCCGAACTCGACAACCTGGTGGCCACATACCTGATCGATCCGGCCCGGTACGAGGATCTCCTCTGGCAGATCACCAGGCTTTTTCCAAAGGACAGCCCGGTAGATTTGGCCCTGGTGGTGGCGTCGGTGGCGATTATCGGCCCGGCCATGGAGGAGGGGGTGTTTCGCGGGGTGATCTACCGGGGGGTGGCGTCCCATCACGGGATACGGTTCGGAATTGTCTTCACCGCCGTCGTATTCATGGTTATCCACCTCAATCCGATACAGTTTCCGGCCACGCTCATCCTGGGGCTGATCTACGCCTGGATGATATCGGCGGGGTACCGCACGTCGGACACCTTCATCGCCCATGCGCTGCACAATTCCATCTCCATCCCGTTTTTATTGGAGCTGGCGGAGGTGCCGGGGATGTCCGCCGCCCCGGCGGACGAGCTGGCCCACGTGCCGGCGGGGGTTTTAGCCGGGGCCGGGGCGATATTCCTGGCGTCGATCTTCCTGGTGAAAAAGCTGGCGCCGGAAAGAGGAGGTGATGACGAAAAGGGTGACACAATCCCATCGCACGAGGCTCATGAACCTCGGGGTTGAAGCGTACTGCATCCAGAAGTCGGGTGATCGTATGTCGTGTGTTGTCGAGTGCGGTTGCAGGCTTCCGGGAGTCGGTACAGGGAAGGTAACGGTCGCTTGAGAAAATAAAAGGATCGTGTGGCGGAGGAGGGTCGGAATAAAATAGTATTACGTGATCTTGTACTTTTTCTTGATCTCCGCTTCCGCCTGGAGCCAGTCGGAGAGGTCGTCTCCTGAAATGCCGTCTCTGGTTCGCTGCTCGAAGATTTCGTGGGCTCGGGCCCTGATTTCCTCCAGAAACTCCCCCAGATCAACCTTTTTTCTTGCTGGTTTTTTCGGCGTCGCCGCCTTTGTCTTCGCCGCCTGTTTCGCCATGATACACTCCATTAAAAAAACGGAACATGAGGCACGTGCGGTGCGGTTAGGAAGGAATACTGCCGTGATGACGGCACACGTATACAGTATAGGGCCGTATCGGCCGAATAGTCAAGTTAAAATATAGTATATTACCCATGCGGTATTCAGGACGCCGTATAACTCATTGGGTGTCGCAGCGGGGTGTGATGTCTTGTGTCCGTGTTGCAGAAAACGGTGTGTTCTGCGAAATCGGGTATTTTTGTCACACAAGAGTATTCCGTCTGTACATATGAGGATGCAAAAAAGAACCAGTATCCGCGTTTTTCGGTACAGAAAGAGGTGCGAAAGGTTGGTGAGTCGGGAACATGAGGGGGAATCATGCCGTAGATTTTTCCGCCCCGCTCCACCCACGAAGGAGAAAGGGGCCCTCGGCGGCAAAGATGTAACCGGTGACGGCTGAGCACGTCACCGGTTTTCTATTCCATACGTTGGTCTACCCGGCAATATAAAATGACGGTTCGAATCCCTCCTTGCCGTCGTATTTTCCGGAGAGCTGGTTGAGGTAATAGTCGTAGGCGCCTTCCACGTACTGAACGCCGCAGTCGGAAAGCGCCGATTTCAGATCGCTCACCTTCGGCGGGCATCCGGGGATTTTCACGGCCTCTTTGATGTTCGGATTGTCTTTGTTCGCCTTGATGATGCAGTTTCCGATAAGTATCGTCTTGTCGTAGCCGGGGCGCGCCTGCATCCTTTTCCCCGAGAGAACCTCGAAGTTGGAGAACGGCTCTCCCTTGTGACCGGAGATGATGAAGATATTGGCCATGTTCACCACCGGGGAGCAGCCGGTGCACAGCGTCGAGTCGTACTTGGGCACCGCAACGCCGCTGATGCCCATGCGGTCGAAGATCGTCGGGCCGGTGTTGTCCGCGTTCCAGTTCCAATCCCACTTGACGGGTGTCTTCTTTATTTCGATGCTCTCACCCCGGATGTCAAAATCCGCCGTATCCAGCGAGCGGCCGTTTCGCTCCGCGAAGGCCGCGAGGTGGCCGATGTCGTGGGGATCAAGCCCCATCAGTACCGTGGCGGTGATGTCCGCCGCCAGCATGTCGGTGGAGGCGACGATGGTGTTCGCCCGGTAGGCGTTCCCGGTGTGGATGGGGCCTTTTTCCAGGACGTATATGCCGTCGATGATCGTCAGCGCCGGGGCCACGGTCTCTCCCACCAGGGAGACGAAGTAATCGAGGTCCAGGTCCTTGTGATGACAGGTCCGCTTCGATACCGTCTTGAGGGTGCCTTTCAGATTCTTGAATCCGAGGGATACCTTCGTCTGGGAGTGGGTCTTCATGGCGGGGATATCGATGAGAAAATCGGCCTCCATCGCCTCTTTTGCGAAATGAAGAGAGACGCCGTCGGCCACCTCTACCTTCGTGAATTCTCCCGTGTTGAAGTCCGCAAGCTTCACCCCCTCTTTTCGGGCGATCTCCTCGTATCCGAGGTTTTTCATTACCTCAAGAGACCCCGGGGAATCTTTGTAGATTTGGACCGATCCTTCGCCGATGGTGATATCCGTAACGCCGAATTGCTTCAGCAGTGTCACCATGTCCTGGACCATCCGGGTGGTGGTGAACACGCCGTACGGGGGGATTTTGTGGTCGTTGTCCCAGGTAAGGGCGTTGGGCTTGATAACCACCCGGTCGCCCGATTTCAGTTTGGAAAAACCTTCCGCCTTTTCAACCGCGCTTCTTAACGATTCAACAGGTTCGGTATAGGTAACGATGGAGACGATGGGTTGTGACATGGGAACACCTCTCTTTTTAAGCCGCCCCGCGTTTTGGGAGCGTTACACCTTTACTTTCCAGAAATCTCCGGTAGCGTATCAGTTTGACCGCCACCCTGGCGGCCCGTTCTGCGGTGGGATATGAGGGGATGCCCGCTCGAGTGAGTCTGTGGACGAATTCACCGCGAGCTGCTTCTGTTTCGGCGTTGTTCTGGAAAAGTCTCGGGATGATCATTACCACCGGCTTGTCGACGGTTTGCAGACCTTCAACGATCATGGTGACGCTGGCTTCCCACAAATCCTTGACCATGGTTTTAATCATTTCAGGATACTGACAGACCATGATGATATCTATGTTCGGGTCCTTCGCCGCCTCGACCGCGGCGTTGACGAAAATATTCGGAGCGAAGCCGAACATCCCCAGGTCTATGGGGTTTTTCGTGGACGTATTCACGCTGGAGATGTCCCTTGCGATGATCTCCTGGATGTCTTCCGCAATGGGGGGAACCGAGAGGCCGTTCATAGACGCCCCGTCGGTCAGCTCCACGGAGCTGCCGCCCCCGGCCACGGCGATACAGGTGTTCATACCGCTGGGGAGAAATCCGCACTTGAAGGCCAGCAGGATGTCCGCAAGCTCTTCCTGGTTCTCGGCGCTGATAACTCCCAGCTGATCCATCACCGCGTCCCACACCTTGATGGGCGAGGTGATCGCCCCCGTGTGGCTCTCTGTGGCCCGGGCACCGGCCTCGGATCGGCCGCCCTTCCAGATGACGAGCGGTTTTTTTGCCTCCAGGAGGGTTTTCGACACAAGTTTCTTGAATCGTTTTCCGTCCTTGATGTCCTCCACGTAGCCGCAGATAACCTTGACTCGATCGTCCGAGGCAAAGTATTCCAGATAATCCTCAACCTTCAAATCCATCTGGTTGCCGATGCTCGCCACCTTGTTGAACTCAAGTTCCATGGAGATGCCCCGAAGGAGGAAGTTTAGGGCGTGGCCGCCGGACTGGGAAAAATATCCGATGGTTCCCGGAATGGCTCCCGCCATCTCCGGGTAATAGATGACGCCGGACTCCGGGCAGTGCACACCGATGCAATTGGGGCCGATGACCCGGGTTTCGCCCCCCTGAAGCACCTCTTTGAGGCGGTTTTCCAGTTCGTCGTTGCCCGCCTCGGAGAAACCGGAGGTGAATATCAGCACGAAGCGGGCCTTCGCCTCCACGCACTCGGTCAGCACCGGGAGGACCGCCGTGTTGGGGACCATAATCAGGGCGTAGTCGATACGGTCCTTGATGTCTTTGATGGAGGGATAGCAGGCGACCCCGTGGATTTCATCGTATTTGGGATTGACGGCGTAGAGCCTTCCCGAATAACGCAGCCTGAGGCTGTTGAAAAAACCGCCCCGGTCTCTGATTACGTTTGGAGACGCGCCGATGACGGCGACTGATTCGGGATAAAACAGCGGGTTCAGGTCGATCATGATGTGCCCTGTGTGTTGGTTGGTGATTGATACGAATTTTCTTTCAACTGTGTGGAAGGGTGTCTCGATTACCGAGGCGCCCTTCCCTTAAGCGCATAATCTGAAAAAATACCATACAAGTAATCAATCTGTCAAAGTTTTTTAATATAGAATGATATGGGGGAAACGCCGGGCCGGCGCGGCGCTCATGATGTTGGAGGTTATGTGTGATTCTCACATGCGGCGGGGCGGAGGGGCCGGCGTGACCGCCGGGGGGAAACGGCCCTGAGGGAAACCACCCGCAGGGTAAGCCGCCGGATCCGGGTGGGGTGGTGGAATCCTTGATTAATTTCTACGGCGATCGAAGGTAAGGTGGGCGGACCGGGGCATGAATTATCTGTTTTTGAAAGAAGGGAGACCCCGGGATCGGAAACGGGCGCTTTCGAAGAGCGTCGGGCGTGTATGCAAAAGAGGTGAAGTCTTGTGACCCACCCCGGTGTGGAAAGGGGAGATAGGCCCCTCGTCGGCGACTGCAATCGGTTCGCGGCGCTATTTCATGTTTTTCGTGCGCTCATGCATACAGAGATCGCACATGTCCGGGTCTTTCCCGTGTTTGCAGAACGTGCCGAATCGCTCCTTAAATTCGGCGCCCGCGAGGGGACAGGTTTCGATATATTCGAGATATTTCACCAGGCGGGACAGTACCACGTCATCCACGGCATGTTCCATCCGGCATGCGTTTTTATCGGCGGTCTCGGGGTCGACGTCCAGCACCGTCTCCAGGAACCGTGCGATGGTGCGGTGACTCCGGGCGACCTCCTTCGCCACCCGCTCGCCCTCATCTGTCAGGGTGATGAACTGGTGCGGATCGTAATTGACCAGGCCTTTTTGGGAAAGCTTCCTGAGGGCGCCCGTGACCGACGGCATCTTGACGTCCAGGGCGTCGGCGATGTCCCGAACCCGGGCCGTTTGGTGCTTGACGATGAGGTGGTGAATGACCTCAAGGTAGTCCTCCATGCTGGCGCTCAGGTCGTGCCGTGTGGTCATTTTCTTTCCTTTCGATCTCACTTTTTCTATTGTAGGCCGGAGAGCTCGATCTGTCAATCGAAGGACGTCGGCCTATCTCAGCTCATAGGTGATGGGCACCTTCAGCGAAAGAAGCGCCGTCCCGAGACTCTTGGGAAACGGGGGGTATGGAGAGGCGTTTCGCACGGCGTCCAGGGCGGCGTCGTCCAGATCGGGGAACCCCGAGCTTGAAGAAACAGACAGGGTGACGAGGTCCCCCGCAGGCGTCAGCTGAAACGACACCGTTACCGTTCCCTCCTCCTTCATCCGGCGCGATGATGAGGGGTAGTATTTCCTTTGCTCTATTTTGGTGTGCACCCGGGCGATATAGCGGAAGAGGGCGGGATTATCACCGGGAATGCCCGTGAGATTCGTTCCGACCTCATCCCCGCCGCTGTTTTCCCGATCATTCGGCTCCCCCGACAGCTCTCTCTTGTCGTGCACATCCCCGTCCGGGGCGGGGACGTCGATGGCGGGAGCGTCGGTCGTGGGGACGGTCTCCTCCGGGGTCCGGGTTTCCTCCATCGATGTCGTCGGCTCCGTATCGGAGTGACCCTCATCGACCAGGACCGTCACGCTGATGACCTCGAGGTCTCCCGTCGCCGCGTCTCCCGGGATGAATATCAGGGGGGCCAGAAGAACCAGGAAGGCCGCATGCAGGAGGAAAGACAGGGTCAAGAAGGACGCGGGTCTCCGCCTGTTTTCATCCCGGGGTGGGGGTATGATGCCTTCCCGGACCTTGTTGGTTTCTGCGGGTGTGCGGCGCCCGCGGGTGTCAGTCATGTCTCTTCCCCGTGTCGGCGTCGAATCGGTGCATGCGGCCCGCATCGAAAAATACCGTCACCGTCTCTCCGGGGGAGGGGGAGCGGCGCTCCTCCCGGATGACGAGCCGTGAGCCGCTTATCTCCACGGTCAAGTGGTTTTCGTGACCCATCTCCTCCACGAAGACAACCCGTGCCTCCAGGGCGACGGACAACGTATCATCCTCCGGGGTGATGGATAACGCCTCGGGACGAAACCCGAGGATCGAGCCGTTCGGTGAGGCGGCCTTTTTCGCCAGAAGCCCCGCAAGGTCCCGGTAGAGAGGCTCCTTCGGCTCGATGATGTTCATGGAGGGGGTCCCCACGAACCGGGCGACGAAAAGGTCGGCGGGCCGGTCGTATACCTCCCGGGGCGGGGCCGCCATGAGGAGTCTGCCGTTCTCAATCACCGCAAGGGTGTCGGCGATCGTCATCGCCTCCACCTGGTCGTGGGTCACGTAGAGCAGCGTCCCCTTCACGTCCCGCATGAGGGAGGCGATCTCCGTCCGCATCCGCCCCCGGAGCTGGGCGTCGATGTTGCTCAGCGGCTCGTCCATCAGAAAGATCGCCGGGTCCTTCACGATGGCCCTGCCCAGGGCCACCCGCTGCTGCTGCCCGCCGGAGAGCTTCCCCGGCTTTCGCCCCAAAAGATCGGTGATGCCCAGAAGCTCTGCCGCCTCGTATGCCTTTTTCTTCGCCTCCCGGCGGGGTGTGCCCCGAACCGTCAGGCCGAAGGTCAGGTTTTTCTCCACCGTCATGTGGGGGTAGAGGGCGAAATCCTGAAAGACCATCGCCACGTTTCGCTCCCGGGGGGGAAGGTGCGTGATGTCGCGGTCATCGAGGAAGACGGATCCCGTGTCCGGGACCTCCAGCCCCGCCGCGATGCGAAGGAGGGTCGACTTTCCGCATCCAGACGGCCCCAGGACCGCCGTGATCCGCTCCCGCTCGAGGTTGAGGCTGATGTCGTCCAGGGCGACGATCTCGCCGAAGCGCCTGGAGATGTTTTGGAGGGAAAGATAGCTCACCGGCGACTCACAGGGTCAGCATAAAAACTCATAGTAAATCCCAGGACCGTGCATGTCAAGGCCTTTGCCGCGGGCGAGAAAAAGGGTTTTCAACCGGAGCCGGTTAGTGTAGACTTGCCGGTATGGATTCCGGGCGCACACACGGGAAAAACGGGGACATCGTCTCGACGAGTGATGTCGCAGATCGATTGATGAAGCCGGTGACCTTCGCCATGAAGGACGACTTCGCCAACCTCGCCAACCTGAAGGGATTCGAGGCGACGGCCGCCGCCCTCATTGGGGTGATGCGGTCATCGGTGGGAGAAGATTCACACGCCGCCGTCATTGAAGAGCTGGAAGGATTGAGCGCCGGGTTCGACGGGGCGTCTCTCGAAGAGAAAAAACGGCGCCTGGGGGCGATCCGGACGATCCTTGAGGCCGTCATCGACGAGGAGGAAAAAAAGGAGAAACCGCCCCGGACCGGGAAAAAGCCGGGGAAAAAACCAAAAGCCCCCGCCGCACCCACACCTCCCCCCCTCTCCGGGAGGCCGCCGGACGCTCTCTCCTACGCCCTTTCCCGGGAAAAGCTGGATACGCCGGCGACCTTCGTCAAGGGCGTGGGGCCGAAAAGGGCGCAGGTATTCGCCAAGCGGGACGTGCACACCGTGGAGGATCTGCTCTACCAGTTTCCCAATTACTACATCGATATGACCCGCCTCAAATCGATCCGGGAGCTGACGCTGAGGGAACAGGCGGCGCTGGTGGCCGACGTGGTGACGGTGGGGGAGCGGTTCACCGGAGGCAGGGGGCGGCGGAGCAGGCGCATCACCGAGGTGATCGTCACCGACGGCAAGGGCGTTCTGAGCCTCGTCTGGTTCAACCTCCCCTACATGAAAAACCGCTTTTCAAAGGGGATGAAGCTGCTTATCCGGGGCACGCCGACGGAGTTCGGAAACCGATGGAACATGGTCCACCCGGACGTGGAGACTTGGGAGGGCGGGGAGGCGGACTACCGGGGGGAGTTCATCCCCCGCTATCCGTTGCCTGAGCGGATGCGCCTGATGCAGATGGTCGGCATCGTCAAGAACGCCTCCGGGGGGTTCGCCGGATACCTCCCGGACGGGGTGCCCGAGGAGGTCAGGTCGCGCCTGGGGCTTCTCTCCCTCTCCGAGGCCGTCTCCCACATCCACGATCCGGACCGCACGCACGGCGAGCCGAACATCGACGACGGAAACTGGCTCCCGGTAAAGAGCGTCGCCATGGATGAATTTTTCATCATGGAGCTGGGGCTCTTGGTGAAAAAGAAGCACATTATCACGTCTCCCGGCAGGGCCTTTACCGGGAAGGGCGCGCTCATGGAAAAGTTCCTGGGGGGGCTCTCCTTTCCCCTCACCGGCGCGCAAAAGCGGGTGCTGGCGGAGACCCTTGCCGACCTCACCTCCCCCCGGCCCACCCACCGGCTCATCCAGGGGGACGTGGGCTCCGGCAAGACCGTGGTGGCGGCGGCCCTGGCGCTGGCGGCCGTGGAGGACGGCGCCCAGGCGGCGCTGATGGCCCCCACGGAGATTTTGGCGGAGCAGCATTACCGGAATCTCGAAAAGCCCCTTTCCGACATCGGTGTGACGTCGGCGCTTCTGACGGCGTCGGTGGCGGGAACCCAGCGGGAGGAGATCCTTTCTGGGCTTGCCGCGGGCACGATACAGATCGTCTTTGGCACCCACGCCCTGATACAGGAGGGGGTGGAGTTTTCGGATCTGGGGTTTGCGGTGGTGGATGAGCAGCACCGCTTCGGCGTGCTCCAGCGGGGCGCCCTGAAGGAGAAGGGGCATTTAACGGAAGTCCTCGTCATGACCGCCACGCCCATCCCCCGGACCCTGGCGCTGACGGTCTACGGCGACCTGGATGTGAGCGTCATCGACGAGCAGCCCCCGGGGAGGAAACCTATAAAGACCCTGCTCCTCGGCGCCGACGAGACGAAACGCCTCCATGATCTCTTGCACCACCAGCTTTCCCACGGGCGACAGGCCTATGTGGTCTGCCCCCTGGTGGAGGAGTCGGAGAAGCTGGATTTGAAAAACGCCACCCGCACCGCCGAGGAGCTCTCGGCGGCGTTTCCCGAATACCGGGTGGGGCTTCTGACCGGCCGGATGAAGGGGGACGAGAAGGAGCGGGTGATGGGGGCCTTTGAGGCGGGGGAGATATCGATCCTGGTCTCCACCACCGTGGTGGAGGTGGGGGTGGACGTGGCCAACGCCACGGTGATGGTCATCGAGGAGGCCCAGCGCTTCGGCCTGGCCCAGCTCCACCAGCTGAGGGGCCGGGTGGGGCGGGGGGCGGAGCAGGCCTACTGTGTGCTGATATCACGCGGAAACGTGACGGATGAGGGGAGGCGCAGGCTCGAGGTGATGGTCCGGACCACCGACGGCTTCGTCATCGCCGAGGAGGATTTGAAGCTCCGGGGGCCGGGGGAGTTCCTGGGCACCCGGCAATCCGGCCTCCCGGCGTTCCGGGCGGCGCATTTGATACGGGATATAGAGACATTATTGCTCGCCCGCCGGGAGGCGGAAGCGCTGCTGAAAAAAGACCCCACCCTCACCGACCCCGCCCACAAAATCACCCGGGAAGTCTTGATGACCCGCTTTGCGGGCAGGCTGTCGCTTCTGGATATCGGGTGAAGGGTGTCTCCGAAGGCCCGCCGATTTTGTGTATGGCTCCATATTACGGAAACGAGGGGCGGGAAACGCAGGGATACCATTTCTCCCCGGCTCTATCGACAGACATGTAATTATCCTGCACATGGGAATACTCTAAGAAATTCATAGAGTGGATTGACGTCTGCATACATGAGAAATATCCTGAACATGCAAATCAACCTGCGGGATCCGAGGGATATCGTCGCGCTTTTTATAATCCTCTGTCTGGTTCTGGGTGTCGTGTGTGAATGCTCCGATACAAAGGTAACGAGAATAGTAAATGAGTATTTTTTTGGGGGCAAATCATTCGAAAGAGTTGAAGAGTTTTTCAAGAAGGCGGCGTACCATGTCCGGGAAATCATCTCTGTTTCTCCGGGCCGCGAAATCGATAACAAGGCGCCAATGTCTCAAAACGAAGGCTCCGAAAACGACTCAACCACTGAAGGTCCCAGCGAGTGGAATATCAAGCTGTCATCCCATAATAACATGATAGGGCGTTCCTTCGCCGAGGGGGGAGCCTATGAAGAGGCCGTCAACTTTTTCACATCGGCGATCGAGGAGAATCCGGGAAATATCGAAGCATACTACAACCGGGGATCCGCTTACATGGAGTTGGAGCGCTATGAAGAGGCGATCGATGACTTCGATATGGTTATCAAGCTGGATAGAGAACGTGTCGATGCGTACACCGCTCGGGGGATCGCCTATAAGAATATGGGCCGGTATAACGAGGCCGTCGAGGATTTCGGGAAAGCCATTGAGCTGGACCCGGATAACAGTGAGGCGTATTTCAATCGGGGTTTGATGTATCGGGACATGGGGGATGTGGAAAAGGCGAAGGTAGACCTTGCGGCGGCTTGCGAAAAAGGCGAGGAAGAGGCGTGCACCATCCTGGGAGAACTGTGAAGTGCTGATGACCCGCTTTGCGGGAAGGCTGTCGCTTTTGGATATCGGGTGAGAAGGTGGTTGAGAATGTTAGCCATGTAATTAGGGAGGGGCTATTTTTTAAAAAGAAATCATATTGCTTTGTAGTGTTATCAGGAACAAGCCATGACAAAAAAAGAGAATAGTCTTGCTGATTTAATGACAAGATTGTCACAAGGATCGGATACTATTATTGTAAATCCAAATGGTATCGAAAAACTCAGGGAAAAAGGAGTTCCCATAGAGATTGCACACAATAAAACATTACCTGAACTTTTTAAAGAACGATTAGAGTCTGCAATTAAATTGGAAAAGGAATTGCCTCCCGTACCAAATGAATTTTTTTCACAATCAATACGGTCACTCTATAGGGAAATTCAAGAATGTATTCTATTTAGTCTTAATGGAGCTGCAATTACCCTTTCTGCAATCTTAATAGAATTTACACTGAAGCGTACAACTTATACAAAAGAAGTTGGAGGATATGGAGAATATGATCCTGAAAAATGGGAAGAATTTGAAAAAATGGATTTTGGAGAATCCATTGGAAGAGCCAAAAAAGTTGGACTATTGGGATCAAAGCCTGCCAAAGAACTTAAATCTTTTAGGAAAAACATTCGCAATCCATATATACATTATAATTTGAGAAGTATTACAAAAGGAGCAGTAGTGGAAAAAGCAAAGATTCTGAATTTTGAAACACAACAATATGAAGAAAAGGATATGTATGCTGACGACAATCCAATTATTCAATCTTATGCAAAACCATTTGTTGATAAAGGAAATGTTATAACTGTATTCGAGTTTGCAGATGCTATAGTTAAATACTTGATAAATAGATTGGAAGAAAAATTGTAAGCTGTAAAATCGTGCAACTGCCTACTGTGTGTCTCCTCGATGCTACCTATTTATCGGTTTTCTTTAACATATTTCCCACCAATCCAACGGTCTTTATCAGCAGTCTACGCATCTATCGCCGTAGGTAATGAAACATCTTTTAGTTTAAGAAAAACTTAAAAAAACATGAGCGATATCACGTTTTGTTGTGACGGGAGCGAGTATGCTAAAAACAGGTTTAAAAGGAAAGACGGCGGGCTTTTCGGCCGGTCGAGCGGGCGGTCGGCGAAACGGGCCGTGTGCAATCGGGGCACGGAAGATGCGCATTCAGGAGAACAGAGGTGACATGATCGGATGTGATGGGATGGTGACGGAATACATCATCGACCTCTTTGCCGCATCAATGAAGGCACGATCCAAAAGCGGGGTGACCTGGTACACCAGGGGTTTTGAGCACATGAAATCATCTGAATTTGAACAGGCCGTTTACTGCTACACGAGGGCCGTCGAGAGAGACCCACAGTACAAAAAGGCGTATTTCGACAGGGGGAACGCGTATATCTATCTGTCACGATTTCGAGAGGCCGTTTCTGATTTCAAGGAGGTTGTTCGCATGGACCCGGGGGATGCCGATGCGTATTACTGCCTCGGCTTTACCTATGTTCTCATGGATGAAAGGGATCGTGCGAGGGCCGGTTTCAGGCGGGCGTGTGAGCTTGGCCTGGAGCGGGCGTGTATAAAGCTGGAAGGACTCGGGCGGGTCGAATGAAAAAGGAAGGGAAGACAGTGCCTTCCCTTCCTTCGTTGGTTTTCGTATCGGGTGTGATACTATCGATAGCCGCCTCTATCCCTGTTCCGGGGAGGCTTGGCTTCATCGACATTGAGAGAGCGTCCGGAGAAATCCTTACCGTGCAGCGCGTCCTTCGCCTGCTCGGCTTCGGCCTGGGACGACATCTCAACGAATCCGAATCCCTTGCCCTCGATGACCTTGGCCTCCACGACCTCTCCATGTTCTGAAAAGAGATTAGAAAGATCTTCCGACGTTACCGAGTAACTGAGGTTTCCAACAAAAAGCTTTTTCCCTTGCATTCTTGACTCCTTTTTCTCTTTTTAATAACGGACGCTATCGGAGGTGAAAGAAGGAAAACAGCGATACCTCTTATTCATACACATCATTAAACTCGAGAAACAAAAAAGCTGCTGAAGAAATTGTCTGACGCCCGGATGGAGACGTCTCAACTCTCTCTACGGCAGCACAACAAATTCAGGACACGGTGTCCTGATACTGTAATAATATTACATTAGGATTTTATGCATGTCAAGGAAATAAAAAAGCGCCGTAATAAAGGGAGAATTCCCTTGTGAAATCAGTTATAATCTCATTCAACGCACTTCAATGAGACGATAGGGTAACCAACCAGAGGGCACACTGAAAGGATATTACATGAGGCGATCACCCCGGGTGTATCCATCCATTCATATATGTTCGTTTCTTATGTGAGAAATAATCTAAGCCCCCTGCATGGTATTTGCGAGGTCGGACAATTCCGGTTCCAACAACTCCGGATATCTCTTCAACTCCTTCCACACCCAGGAGTGCATATGATAGTTAATCCTTGATTCGGCCAGGCTGATATTCGAGGCCAGAAAGAGAATATTGTTACAAATAAGTCCATCAAGCGAAATATCTCGAACGTCGATATGCTGTGTTTTTGATTCCAGAACGAAAAATCCCGCAAGGAATGTTTTTTCTTCTGATGTGAGATCACGCAAAGCCGGTCTTCCGTTTTGTGCGAGGCGTTTGGCCTTTATTTTGTCTTTAATCCGCACCAGGACCCAGAAGACAAGGATGGCCAGAAAACACTTGACGGAATAAAAAAACACAAGACCAATCAGCCTTCTTTTCCCTTCAATGAAAGCGTCTATTTCCAGATGTGTGAGAATTGATTGTGGCAGGAATAACAAGAGAGCCGAGCTTATAAAAAGAAAAAGTGCGATCTTCGGGTCTTTTAATTGATCGATAACAAAGGCGGAGGTTTTTTTAAAGATGGATACGAGCACATTGCAGATTTTTTTCATAGTTTTTCCTTTTATCAAATATATCATGGTTCCGGCTGAAATCAAGTAATATTTAGCATGTTGATAGAAAGTGTAAAATATTTTATTATAATAAACATTATATTTGTTTATATATAAATTTATTTGACGGTTTTTCTAGTGGGAAAACGTATGACGAAGCATAACGAGGTACTCGATTCGAAAGAGAAAACCGTAGTGACAACACTCATATCGAAGGTCTCACTTTTTCGGTTGAAAAGACAGGTCCCCTTGGATACAATACCAAACAATACACTGTAAAATATTCAACATACAGGCGGACGCCGTATCGTGGAACGAGTCGTCATAACAGGTTTGGGGACGGTCAACGCCGTCTCCAAAAATATCAGTGAATACGCCACAGCCCTGAAAGAGGGGCGGTGCGGCGTGGGGCCTATTTCCGTCTTCGACACCACGGACTACCGCACCCACACAGGCGGCGAGGTGACGGACTTCGATCCGCGAAAGATGATCCCGAAGGAGTTTCGCACCCATCGCATGTCCCGGGCGGATCTTCTGGCCTTCGCCGCCGCGGTGGAGGCGTTGTCCTCCGCGGGGCTGTTCCCCTTCCCGGAGGAGCTTGCTTCCGATACCGGGGTGATCATCGGCGGCGGCGCGGGCGGCATGCTCCAGGGGGAGGAGTTCTTTCGCGAATACATCACGAACGGCCCCGAGCGGGCCAGGTTTTCCAAGATGGCTCCGCTCCATTGTGCGGCGAGCGCCGATCACATCGCGAGTAAGTTCTCCCTTTTCGGCCCCAAGACCACGTTCATGACCGCCTGCTCCTCCAGCGCCAACGCCATGGGCTACGCCGCGGACCTGATCAGGGACGGTGTGTGCCGTGTGGCGGTGACCGGGGGGACCGAGCCGCTCTCGCGCATTACCTACGCCGGGTTCAACTCGCTTCGCTCCGTGGACCCCGAATACCCGAAGCCCTTCGATAAAAACCGCCAGGGGCTCTCCCTGGGCGAGGGGGCGGGGATTGTCATCCTGGAGGCCCTCTCATACGCGAAGGAGCGGGGGGCAAATATCTTCGCCGAGTTCCTCGGCTACGGCGTTACCTGCGACGCACACCACATGACCGCACCCGACCCCGATGCGGGGGGCGCGGCCCGCTCCATGCGTGCGGCGCTGAATGATGCCGGCATCGACGCCTCCCGGATCGACTACATCAACGCCCACGGCACCGCCACCCCCGCCAACGACGCGGTGGAGACCGCCGCGATCAAGGCGGTGTTCGGAAAACGCGCCTACGATGTGCCGGTCTCGTCCACAAAGTCGATGATCGGCCACACCCTGGGGGCCGCGGGGGCCCTGGAGGCCGTCGCCTCCATCCTCGCCATGAACGACGGCTTCATCCCCCCCACCATCCATTACAGTGAGCCGGACCCGGAGTGCGACCTGGACTACGTCACGGAAGGCGCCCGGGAGGGGTCGATGGACATCTTTCTCTCCAACTCGTTCGCCTTCGGCGGCAACAACACGACGATTATCATCGGACGATTCACTGAGGAGGGGGTTACTCATGAGTAGGTCCGTGGTGATAACCGGCGTAGGAATGGTCACGCCCCTGGGTTTCGAGGCGGATCGCGTCTTCGATCGGCTCATCAGTGGGGAGACGGGCATCCGTCCGGCCTCCTCCTTCGATACCGAGTCGCTTCCCTCCCACATGTGTGCGGAGATCGTCGATTTCGAGGCGAAGGAGTTCATTCCGTCAAAGGCGATTCGGAAAATGGATCGGCTCTCCCGGATCGCGGTGGCGGCGGCGAAGCTGGCGATGGATGACGCCGGCATCAATATCGACGACGACAATCGCGATCGGGTCGGGATAAGCCTGGGGGTGGCCTATGGCAGCGTGGACGTGTCGGTCCAGTTTGCGACCACCCTCTTCACCGAGGGGCCGACGACGGTCAACCCGATACTGGTTCCCAATACCGTCATGAACGCCCCGGCGGGGCACGCCTCCATCGCCCTGGGATTTCGGGGAATCAACGTGACCGTCAACCACAAGGAGTCCTCGGGCGAGGCGGCCGTCGGTTTCGCCGCAAACCAGATCCAAAAGGGGCGGGCGGACGCAATGTTCGCGGGGGGGGCGGACGTGATGGGACGGCTGATATATGAAATCCTGACCCGCTTTCGGGCGCTTTCCCCCCTGGACGGAAGCGACGAGGCGGCCCGGCCCTTCGACGTTTCCCGAAACGGCGCCGTGGCGGGGGAGGGGGCGGGGGTGATCTGCCTGGAATCGGAGGAGTCGGCCCGGCGCCGGGGGGCAAAGATATACGGGGAGGTCGTGGGCTGGGGCATGAGCACGGCGCCCGCACCGCTGAACGACTGGCCGACGTCGACACAGGGACCTGTCCTGGCCCTGACCCGGGCGCTGGAGAGCGCCGGCATCTCCCCCGGTGATGTGTCGTATATCAGCGCGTCGGCAAGCGGCTATCCGGCCTTGGACGATTTGGAGGCGAAGGCGATTCGTGAGGTCTTCGGCGAGGGGGAGGGAGGTCCCGCGGTATCGTCTGTGAAGGGGGCCGTTGGAGAGAGCGCCTCCTCCGGCGGCGTTCGAGCGGCGCTGGCGGGCCTCACACTTGCCCGGGGGACGGCTCCCCCCACGACGGGGCTTGTAACCCCGGCTGCGCCCCTGAATCACATCATGGGTACGGGCCGAAAGACGGATATCCGCTATGTGGTCCAAAACGGTTTTTCCTCCGGCGGGACCTTCGTCTCGCTGGTGTATAAAAACACCCACTGACACACCTTCAATCCCACCTGACGATGCAGAACGAAAGGAATGATTGCTTCACCATGAATATCGGACAATGGGTATACAAGCGGGCGTTCGCCTTCCCGAATCGTCCCTTCCTCAGAGAAGCCGAGCGTGAGGATAAAAGATACAACAACGCCGCCTTCAACGAGCGGGTCAACCGGACGGCCCACATGTTGGCGGGCCGTGGAGTTTCTTCGGGCGACCGGGTCGGGACGATCATGCTCAACTCATCGGAGTTTCTGGAGGTGCTCTTCGCCTGCGCCAAGCTGGGGGCCATCCTCGTCCCGATGAACTTCCGCCTGGCGATGCCGGAGCTGTCGTACATGATAGATGACGCCTCCCCCCGGGTAATGATCTATTCCGCCGATTTTTCGGAGAAGATAGACGAGATACGAGAGGGGGGCAAACACTGTGATGCGTGGCTGGTGCACGGTCAGAACGGCGGCGATCGGGACACATCCCTCGCCGACGCGGTTTCGAATCAGGACGCATCCGAGCCGACGCCGTCTGTGGAAGTAACGGAGACCGACCCGATTCTCATCATCTACACATCCGGCACCACCGGCGATCCGAAGGGGGTGATGATCACCCACCGAAATCTCACCTTCATGGCCATCCACAACCTTTTGGGATACGGGGTCGATTCGACCTTCGTGTCGCTGGTGACGGCACCCCTGTTTCACATAGGGGCTCTGGCGGCGGCGGCGATCCCGGTCATCTATGCCGGCGGGTCTCTTGTGCTCAAGCGTTTCTTCAACGCGTCGGAGATCATCAAGCTCATCGATTCGGAGAAGATCAACTATATGTTTGCGGTGCCGGTGATGTACCAGATGATGTCCGACGCCGCGGAGTGGGAGGGGGCGGACTTTTCCCACGTGCGTTATTTCATCGCCGGCGGGGCGCCCATGCCGGTGCCCTTCATCAGGAAATACCAGGAGGAGAAGGGCGTCTCCTTCGCCCAGGGGTACGGCCTGACCGAGACCGGGCGGGTATCGTCGCTCCCCCTTACCGACTCCATCAGAAAGGCGGGCTCCGTGGGGGTCGAGGAGTTTCACGTGTTTGTCAGGATCGTCGATGAAAACGATCAAGACGTGCCCCCCGGTGGATCGGGGGAGATATTGGTGCGGGGTCCGAACGTGTTCCCCGGCTATTGGAACAAACCCGCCGAGACAAAGGCGGCCTTTGTCGGCGAGTGGTTTCGCACCGGCGACATGGGCCGGAGGGACGAGGAGGGATTCCTCTACATCCTCGGGCGCAAGGTGGAGATGATCATCAGCTCCGGGGAGAATATCTATCCCGCCGAGGTGGAGCGGGTCATCCAGTCGATCCCCCAGGTGAAGGAGGCGGCGGCGGTGGGGATGCCGGACGAAAAGCGGGGCGAGGTGGTGGCGGCCTTTGTGATGTTGAAGGCGGGCGAGAAGCTGACCGAGGACGAGCTGATCGACTCCATCCAGGATCGGATCGCCTATTTCAAAATACCAAAGAAGGTGATTTTCGTCGATGATTTCCCCCGAAACAGCTCGGGGAAGATATTGAGGCGGGAGTTGAAGGAATCATTCCAATAGAATCATAAAAGAGAGACGTATTGTATCATGAATGTCGGTGAATGGATCATAAAACGGGCCGAGAGAAATCCCGACGGCCCCTTCCTGCAGGAGGAGGAAGGGGGCGATCGCGCATTTACCAACCGTCAGTTCAACGAGCGGGTCAACCGCATGGCCGACGCGCTTCTCGGCATGGGCGTGAAAAAGGGCGACCGGGTGGCGACGCTGCTTTTAAACTCGTCGGAATTTCTGGAGATACTGTTTGCCTGCGGCAAGATCGGGGCGATCATCGTGACGGTCAATTTCCGCCTGGCGGTACCGGAGCTTTCCTATATCCTCCATAACTCACGACCCCGGGTGGTTTTCTATTCCTCGGATTTCTACGAGAAGGTGGAGTCCCTGAAATCGATCCGCAGGGAGATCGCGGCGTGGATCAAGCACGGGGGCGAGGAGATCCTGGACGATCGATCCGTATCCGATCTGACGGCCGGGGCGTCCATCCACGAGCCGCCTGGGGTGGGTGACGTGATCGAGTACGACCCCCTTTTGATCATGTATACATCCGGCACCACCGGGGACCCCAAGGGGGCCGTCCTCTCCCACCGGGCGATCACGTTCGACGCCATCCACAACCTTCTCAATTACGGCCTGAACCATACCTTCAAGTCCCTGGTCTCGACGCCCCTGTTTCACATCGGCTCCCTGGCGGCCTCGACGACGCCGGTGGTATATGCCGGGGGATCCTTGGTGCTCAGGCACTTTTTCAACGCCTCGGAGATGATTAAGCTCATTATGCATGAGAAGATCAACTACATGTTCGCTGTGCCGGTGATGTACCAGATGATGACCGAGGCCGCCGAGTGGCCGGAGGCGGATTTTTCGCATGTGCACTATTTTTTCTCCGGCGGGGCGCCCATGCCGGTGCCGCTGATTAAAAAATATCAGAACGAAAAGGGGGTCTCCTTCGCACAGGGATACGGCATGACCGAGGCCTGCCAGATCACCGCCGTGCCGCTCGCCGATTCGATCCGGAAGGCGGGATCCGTCGGCAAGGAGGATTTTCACACGGGGCTGCGCATCGTCGACGACGACAAAAGGGACGTATCCCCCGGCGACACCGGCGAAGTGATCATCCGCGGCCCGAACCTCTTCTCCGGATACTGGGAGAAGCCGGAGGCGACAGAGCAGGCCTTCACCGAAGGCTGGTTTCACACCGGGGACATGGGGTACCGGGATGAGGACGGCTATATCTTTCTGGTGGGCCGCAAGGTGGAGATGATCATCAGCTCCGGGGAGAATATCTACCCGATGGAGGTGGAGCGGGCCATCCAGGCCCAGCCGGAGGTCGCCGAGGCGGCGGCGGTGGGGATCCCGGATACCCGGAGGGGCGAGGTGGTTGCGGCCTTTGTGATGTTGGAGCGGGGGGCCGTTCTCACTGAAGAAGAACTGGTAAAGCGCCTGGCCGGGATGATCGCCTCATACAAAATACCGAAGAAGATCTTCTTCGTCGATGACTTTCCCAGAAATCAGGGGGGGAAAATTCTCAAGAAGGTCCTGAAAGAGTCGTATCGATGAAAAATAAAAAAACAGACGATGTTCACTTTTTTTTTGATTTTTTAAAAAAACCGTCGTACCATATAACAAAATGCACGTCCGCTCGGGAATGTCCGGGCGGTTTTTTAGGTTTTGTGTGAGCGATCGGCGGCGGTTTGGACGGTCCTCTGTTGCCGATGTGAAATGAGTTTCGGGCATGGAGGTACGCCGTGAAACAGGATCGCAAGACCAGACATGTCAATGTCAACACATTTGATAACTGGGCCAACTTCATGTTACGGGGATTTCTCGGGAAACAACCCGATGAGTACCGCCATCGTGACGACAGTTGGGAAGAGGAAACCCACGCCGTGACAAACGATGTCCTTGGGAAATTGAAAAAGACAAACTAACGACAATCAGGTAAGAGATGAATCGGCACGGGACGATCCCGTGCCGAAACGAGCGGGGCGTATGCCCCGTTTTTTTCGTTCGGGCGTCAGTCGTTTTCGAGCAATCGGGCGATATGGCGTACCTGGGCGGTGAGGTTGAGCACGTATGCCTCCTCCATCTGCCTCGATTTTCTTAAGTCCTCGTATTCTTCCGCCTTGATGCGGGCAATGACCATCGCCTCGTCCATATCGGTTTCCAGAAGATACCGCTCAATTTTCTCTTTCAGGTTTTTGGTATCCCGAATCGCCGCCTGGAAGAAGCGATCCAGGTCCCGCTGTTCGACCCGTGTATGATGGCCGGTGAAGATGGTTGTGGGATGAAGGGCCTTGATTTTTTCGAGGGAGTTCATATAGTCCCGGTAGCTGGAGAGAAACTCCGGCCCGACATAGAGTTCTTCTCCCGGAATAATCCCCGCCGCCTCGCCGGTGAATATCTCTCCTGTGGGCTCGATGAAGTAACTCAGGCTGTCGCCCGTGTGGCCGGGGGTGGCGACGACCCGGATCGAAATCCCCCCCAGGTCGATGACGTCGTCGTCCGAGAGTGTAATCCCCGGGCGGATCATGCCGTAGTTGAAGTCGGCCTCCTGGAGACCTCCCGCATCGGCGGCCTTTTTTGAGATTTTCCGGCTGAGCCGCTCTATGGTCTTCCTCGCCCCGTCCCGGGTCAGCACCTTGAAGAGGTAGGGGTGAGCGCAGCACGTGAGGCCCGTCACTCGGCGCAGGAGAAAGGGGGCCGCGCCGATATGGTCGAAATGAGAATGGGTAAAGAGGATGAGGTCCACCCGGGGGTCGTCGCCCAGAGCGCGGGTGAGGTCATCGAGATACAGCGGAGCCAAATCGGCGGTCCCGGCGTCGATGAGGGCGCGTTTTGTATCACCGATGAGGAGAAACGAGGGGATGTCCCTGTTGCCGAGGATGACAAGGCGGTCGTGTATGCGTTCCATGATGTCCCTTCGATACGGATGCCGTAAGAGCCGGTATTCTAACACAGGCCGATTCGCGATAAAAGAGTAATTGCAAAAAGACATTTCATTTGCTATAAGGGGTCCGGTACTATTTGTATTGATAGTAATGTCGCAGCGAAAAAAAATTCTGGTCGTTTTCGGCACCCGTCCCGAGGTCGTCAAGCTGGCGCCGGTGGTCGCACGAGCGGCGGAGACGAATGACCTTCGGGTGGAAATGCTGGCAACCGCCCAGCACCGGGAGCTGATCGATCAGGCAACGGAGATTTTTCACCTCCGGCCCGATTACGACCTGGATGTGATGACAAGCGATCAGACCCCGGCGGACGTGTGCGCCCGGGTGATCGCCGGAGCCCACAAGATCATCGGGAGGGCGGGACCCGACGTCGTGGTGGTCCAGGGAGACACCGTCACCGCCTTCGCTGCGGGGCTGGCGGCGTTTTATCGGGGCGTGCCGGTGGCCCATGTGGAGGCGGGGCTTCGCTCGTTTGACATACACAACCCCTTCCCTGAAGAGGTGAACCGGGCGCTGATTTCCCGATTCGCCTCGTTTAATTTCTGTCCCACCGAAAACGCCCGGCAAAACCTATTGCGTGAGGGCGTAGCCGACGAAACGATCTTCGTCACCGGCAATACCGTGGTGGATGCCGTTCGTGAGCGAATGGACGACGAGTTTTGCCATACTCCCTCCCGCCTGGGTGGCGTGGACCCGAAGAAAACGCGGGTCATCCTCGTGACCGCCCACCGGAGGGAGAGTTTCGGAGAGCCGATGGAGGAGGTGTTTCGATCCCTGGTGGAGATTGTCGAACAGCGCCCCGATGTCCATGTGGTTTTTCCAGTGCACCCGAATCCCCGGGTGAAGGAGGCGGCGGCGCGAATTTTACAGGGACAGGATCGTGTTCATCTGGTATCTCCCCTGGGGTATCTCGATTTTATCCACCTGATGCGGGACTCCGTTGTCATCCTTTCGGACTCGGGGGGCGTTTCCGAGGAGGCGCCCACCGTGGGAACGCCGGTGTTGCTCCTCAGACGGGTGACCGAGCGGAAAGAGGCCTTGGATGCGGGGACGGCAATCCTTGTGGGGACCGATCGAGACACGATCACCCGACAGACGCTTCAGCTCCTGGACGACGATGAGGCGCGGGCGAGATTCTCCGTTTTGGATAATCCCTTCGGTGACGGTCGGGCGGCCCAGAGAATCATCGACATACTTACCGAACGTCTATGAAAATATGAAAATCGTATACGCGATCACATACTGGGGCATGACCGGCGGCGTGAAGGTACTGACCCAACACGTGAGGGCCCTCCGGGAGCGGGGGCATGACGTGCGGCTGATCACCAGGGTGGTGGAGGAAAGCTGGGAATCGTCGTTGGAGCCGGAAGTGGTGCCCTCGTTTTCGAATCGCGACGTACCCGCTGCCGACGCACTGGTGGTGACCGCCCCCCGGGACGTGGAGGCGCTGTGGCCGGTGGCGAAGAGGCGGGGCATACCGCTGTTTCACTTTCTCCAGGGCTTCGAGCCGGATTACAACCTGCAGCGAATTTCCGGTCGTGTTATACCGGATAGATACCGGGGCACGGGCCCGATCGCCCGGCTCAGGCATAAAATCAGGATTAGAAACTGGAAGCGGGAGCTCAGATGGTTCGATCGACTCTACCGGCTCCCGACGATAAAGATGGCGATATCCCCGCATATTGCAGAGGGCGTGGTCGATCGCTACAACCTTCCCTGTTTTTTCGTTCCCAACGGCATTGATCGGGGGGTGTTTCATCCGAAAAGGACGGAGTTGGGATATACCGGAGGGCTCACTATCCTCTCGGTGGGAAACTACTCCATCGAGTACAAGCGAATCCCGGATGTGCATGAGGCGGTACGGATTCTCAAACAGAGGGGAGTCCCGGTGCGGCTGGTTCGGGTGTCGCCCGCGCCCATTCCCGACGAGGAGCGGAGAACCGGAGCGGCCGATGAGTATCGGGTGAAGATCCCGGAGGCCGAGATCGCGGAGCTCTACCGACAGAGTCATTTTTACATCTCCCCGTCCACGGAGATAGAGGGCTTCGGCCTGCCGCCGGTGGAGGCCATGAGCTCCGGGACCCCGGTGATTCTGACACGGGTGGCCCCCTTTCTGTCGTTCGACGAACCCCACGACTACGCGCGGTTCGTGGACGTCTACCGGCCGGAGCGGATCGCCGACGCGGTGATGGAACTGGCCGGGGACGATGCGTTACGAAACAACATCGTTCGCCGGGGATGTGAAGTGGCCGAGAAGTATTCCCTGAAGCGGACCGGTGACCTTCTTGAGGGAATAATTCATGAGAATAGAGGGAAAACCGAATGACCTTATAGTAATAGAAGTTGAGATGTGATTGAGCAGTGAATGGAAGTGCAGACATAAAAGATCAAAACGCACCGGGTACGCTGGCCGAGGTATTGAGAATTGTCAATACGTTTTCTCCCGGCAGGCTTTTAGATGCACCGGCGGGAGAGGGGGTACTCGCGGGAGTATTGTTCGAGACCTTTGACGTAACGGCTGCCGATATCGCCCCGGATTTTTACAAACAAAATGACGTGCCCTTCGTGAGGGTTGACCTGAACGAGCGACTTCCCTTCGCTGACGGTTTTTTTCAACACATCACATGCGTGGAGGGGATCGAGCATCTTGAGAATCCTTTCCTGTGCCTGCGGGAGTTTTTTCGAATCATTTCCGTCGGCGGCAACCTGGTTATTACCACCCCGAATATCATGACGATCAAGAGCCGGGTGAGGTTTTTTCTGTACAGTTATCACGATTATTTTCGGTTTATTCGACCTGCCGCGGAAGATGCCTATCGCCTTACTCTTCCGGAATATGAACATGAACACATCAATCCGATGACGTATCATGAACTCCGATACGCGTTGGAACGGGCCGGCTTTCGGGTTATCGGGCTTTATACCAACCGCAGAGTGCGGGCGAAACGGCTGGGAGTGTTTTATCCGGTGTTCAAAAGGATTATTATCACGCTCACGAAAAAGACATTCCCGGCCGATCCGTATCTTGTGGGAGATGAAATCCTGGAGGGAGAAATCCTGATCATTCACGCCCAAAAACCGGGTACGCCCGGAGAATAGCCGGAGACACGATACATGAGGATTATGACTCATAACCAGGTGTTGATTCGATACCACGAGAATCCCGCCGCCCGGGGGTGCATCTGGTATGTTCACGGCTTCTGTTGCAGCGGGCACCTGTATGAAAACGTCTTCGATTCGGTGCTGTGTGACGACTTTTCGATCTACCTGCCGGATTTCCCCGGGTTCGGGGCCAGCCCGCCCGTGATTCCACCCCACACCGTCGCCGACAGCGCCCTGCTCCTATCCGATCTCGTCCGGAAGGTCACCGGGGACGCCCCGGTTTTTTTTCTGTGCCATTCCCTGGGGGGCATCGTGGGGACAAAGGCGGCGAAGGAGCTGGGACGGTCGGTGCGGGGATGTGTGAGCGTGGAGGGAAATCTCACCCGCCAGGACGCCTTCCTGACCGGTCTCAGCGAAGGCTTCGACGACGCCGGGGCCTTCTATGATCACCTCGCGGGGATATTCCTCCCCCTGGCCCAGGCCGACCCCACCCAGAGGCGGTTTACGGCCGGTTTTCTCTCGGCGGATCCGGATTCGGTGCTGGCGTGGGGGACGTCGTGCGCCGAGGCAACGGGGGAGACGGCTGCGGGGGATGAATTTCGCACACTTTCGATGCCGACGCTCTTCGTCTGGGGTGGGAAGAGCCTGCCGGAGATGTCGAAGGAGTACATCGAGCGTTATGACATGAATCACCTGGCGTTTCCAAACGCGGGGCATAATGTGATGGTGGATGAGCCCGAGGGGTTCTATCGGATGGCGAGGGATTTTTTCCTGGAGTACCTGTGAGGTGCCGCAACGGGCGTGCGGTCCGGGGGTGAGGGGGGGGGGGGGGGGG